>NZ_QQWY01000022.1:0-82081 GCF_003950455.1 Sphingomonas sp. ABOLE | reverse complement strand
CTGAGCAGCTCGCCAGCCTCGCTTGCGGTGATCTCGCCCCGCTCGACGCGCTGCAGCGTTTCGTACCGTGACAACTCGCTCCGGCTCATCGCGACCACCGTCATCAGCGTGCCCCCA
Organism: Sphingomonas sp. ABOLE; assembly: GCF_003950455.1. Taxonomy (NCBI): domain Bacteria; kingdom Pseudomonadati; phylum Pseudomonadota; class Alphaproteobacteria; order Sphingomonadales; family Sphingomonadaceae; genus Sphingomonas; species Sphingomonas sp. ABOLE. The sequence goes on along the minus strand of NZ_QQWY01000022.1, from coordinate 81,964 downwards.
ATTGCTCGGGTGGCATGCCACTCGGAAGGCGCCGACCAGAGATTGTGACATCTCTATCTGGCGGAAGAGTGACATTTGTACGTTGCGCTTACAGACCCTGCACACCAGGAGGGCCGATAATACATCTTATGTAAAATCAACGCCGGGCCCGGGTGCGGGTGGACATCGCCGCCCGCCCCCTTGCCCAGGCCTTACCAGTTCACGCCGAGCCGCGCGTACAGATAGCGCCCGTTGAACCCGAACGGCGAATAATAGGGAAAGCCCACCACGCCGGTCGAGTTGTTCGCCGGGATCGTCCGGTCGGGATAGACGTCGAACAGGTTGCTCGCGCCCAGCGCGATCTGGGCGCCCTTGCGCGGCTGGAAGCGCAGCTCGAAGTCGCTGATCAGGTGCCGGCCGGTATGGATGTCCGCCGCAGGGGTCGTGCCCGGCTGGTTGACGTCGCCATAATAGGTGCCGCGCAGCGTGAGCCCCACCGGCCCCTTGGCCCAGTCGATCGTGCCGGTCACCTTCTCGCCCGGCGTGCCCTGCTCGATCGTCAGCACGCGGCTGCGCGCGAACAGCACCGGCGCCGGGTTCACCGTCGCGGTGTTGGTCGGCACGCGCGTCACCACGATCTCGTTGACGTTGCCCGCCAGCGTGAAGTCGAACGACCCCGCCGGATCGGCGGCGTTGCCCAGCCGGTAATGCGCGACGGCATCGATGCCGCGGGTGCGCGAGCGCAGGCCGTTGATGAAGAAGCGCGCCGACGGCACGTTGAACGGGTTGAGGATCGCCGCGACCTGCGGGCTGAAGCTCGCCTGGATGTTCTCGGACAGGCCGAGCTGGTCGCGCAGCCGGATCTCATAGGCGTCGACGCTGAGGTCGAAGCCGCCCGCACGGATCACCGTGCCGACCGAGAAATTGGTCGACTTCTCCGGCTGGAGCGGCTTGCCGCCCAGTGCCGCCGCCACCGGCGCGGTCGAGGGGAAGGTGCCGGTGAGGATCGGCGTGCCGTTCTGGACGACCTGCGCGACCGAGGTGAAATATTGCTGCTGCAGGCTCGGCGCGCGGAAGCCGGTGGAGACCGTGCCGCGCAGCGCGAACCAGGGCGCCACGTCGTAGCGCGCCGAAAGCTTGCCGTTGGCGGTGTCGCCGAAGTCCGAATAATGCTCGCCGCGCACCGCGACGTCGACGAGGAACGCCTGGGTCACCTGCGCCTCGAGGTCGAGATAGCCCGAGACGCTGCGCCGCGAGCGCTCGATCGCGTTGACCGGCGCGAAGCCGCCAAAGCCCTGCGCGCCCGGGGACGCGCCGACCACCGCGCCGGTGGCGGGCGCATCATAGGAGGCTGGCTCGCCCGGCGTGATCTTGTAGCCCTCGCGCCGCCCTTCGGCACCGAAGGCCAGGTTGAGCGACTGCAGCACGTCGAACTTGCGGCGCACGTCGAGCCCCGCCACCCACTGGTCGAAGATCAGCGCGCCGTCATAGAAATTCTTCGGCGTCGCCGCGCCATAGGCATAGTTGGCCGAGTTGCGCGTGCGATAGGCGATCTTGTTGCGGCCATAGCCGGCATGGAGATCGACGCCCCAGTCGCCGAGATCACCTTTCACGCCCACCGCGCCGACCGCGTTGGTCGACTTGGTGTTGATGATCGGCAGGAACCCGTCCGGATAGCCGGCCAGCGCGGTGGTGGCGCTCGCCAGCCGCGGGAAGGCGGCGCTGCGGGTGTCGCGGTCCTGGTAGCTGCCCCAGCCATAGAGGCTCCAGCCGCCACCGATGCCCTTCCCGGCATTGACCGTGCCGGTGTACTGCTCGACCTGCGGATCGCCGAAGCGGCCCGTGACGCGGGTGGGCGTGACACGCGGGTCGAAATCGGCGCGGTTGGTCGCCTGGCGGTTCACATATTCGCCGGTGACCGTGACGAACCCGTCCTCGCCTAGCCCGAAACCCTGCCACACCGACGCGGTGAAGGCCGGCTCACCGGTGGTCGAGCGGCTGCCGCGCGCCGTGTCGATGTCGGTGCGGTAGATGCCATAGGTGGCCGAGGCGGCACCGCCCGAGCGGGCCTCGCGCAGCCGCAGGTTGATCACGCCGGCGATCGCATCCGAACCATATTGCGCCGAGGCGCCGTCGCGCAGCACTTCGATCCGCTCCAGCGCCGCGGTCGGGATGGTGTTGAGGTCGACCGCCGCCGAGCCGCGCCCGACCGAGCCGTTGATGTTGAGCAGCGCCGAGCTGTTCACCCGCACGCCGTTGACCAGCACCAGCACCTGGTCGGGCGAGAGGCCGCGCAGCGTCGCCGGGCGGATGGCGTCGGTGCCGTCGGTGGCGGAGGGGCGCGGGAAGTCGATCGACGGCGCGATTGCGGCGACGGCGGCGCCCAGCTCGGTGGTGCCCTGGCGACCCAGCGCCTCGCTGCTCAGCACGTCGACCGGCGAGGCGGTGTCGAGCCGCGAGCGGCCCTGGCTGCGCGTGCCGGTGACGACGATCTCGTCGCCGCCGCCAGTGGTGGCAGCGTCCGCCTGCACCGGCGCGTCGCTGGCCTGCTGCGCCTGGGCAGTGCCGGAGGCCAGTGCGGCGGTGGAGGCTGCGAACAGCAGCGCGTGGCGGAAGGTGCGCATGGTCAACCCCTTGATCTACTTCTTGTCGACGGCCGATTTCCCATCTTCCGGCTGGGAATGCAGGAAAGAAAAGATTGGGAGGCCGAAACGCCGCGTGCGCTGCGCGCTATCGCAGGTCGAGTAGGTCCTCGCGCTGTGCATTGGCGCGGTGCTGGAACGCCTCTGCCCGGCGGCGGAAGGCGGCGGCGACGACCGGGTTGCCGCACGAGGCGGCACGGGCGCGCTCTTCCTGCGCACGGCGTTCGAAGAAGGAACGGGAACTGGGCATGGCGCGTCTCCCGGGACGAGGGCACGTCCCACAGGGGCGAAGTTAGCCGCTTCAACCGATGCGGCGCGCCTTTCGTTCCTCAGCGCTCGGCAATGGCGGCGAGCGCCTCGGCCAGCGCGTCGAACACCGCGCGGTAGCGGGCACCGTGGCGAAGGTCCTCGTGCATCACCACCCACATCCGCAGCGGCAGATCGAATGCATCCTGGAGGATATGGACCAGCGCCGGGTCGCGCCGCGCCGCCACGGTCTGGCAGATACCGATGCCGAAGCCGGCGCGGATCGCCTCGAACTGCGCGGCGTCATTGTCCACGCGCAGCGCGAAGGCGGACCGGTCGAACCCGGGCAGATGGCGCATCGCCGCGCGGATGAAGGGTGTTTCGGTATCGAAGCCGATCAGGTCGTGCGCACGCAGATCGGCGAAGCCGGCGGGCGTGCCCCGCCGTGCGAGATAGTCGCGATGGGCATGGAAGCCGAGCCGCAGCGACCCGACCGGCCGCGCCACCAGCGCCTGCTGCACCGGCTCGGTCATTCGTACGGCGATGTCGGCGCGGCGCTGGAGCAGGTCGTCCACGGCATCGGACAGCGACAGCTCGAAGACCAGGCCCGGATAGGTCTGGCGCAGGCGCGCGAGGATAGCTGGCAGGTGGAGCACGCCCACCGCCTGGCTGGCGCTGATCCGCACCACGCCCTCGGGCTGGTCGGGACGTCCCTGCGCCGTCCGCCGGAGCGCGGCGGCAGCGACCACCAGGGCCTCGGCATGGGGCTGGAGCGCCAGCGCCCGATCGGTCGGCGAAAGTCCGCGTTGCGAGCGGACGAACAGGCTGCCGCCGATCGCCGTCTCCAGCGCGTCGATATGGCGGGCGATGCTCGGCTGGGTCATGCCCAGCGCGCGGGCTGCGGCGGAGAGCGACCCGCTGCGCAGCACTGCGGCGAAGCTTCGATAGACGTCCCAGCTGGGTTCGGTGTTCATCTATTCTCGTATAGCAGACAACCGGCTTTCGGCAATTTTCGTTTCGCGGTAAATTCCCGACAAAGCCTCCACCAGACATGGAGGCTAGCATGACCAAGAGAACGGCACTGATCCTGGGCGCTACCGGCGGCATCGGCGGCGCGATGCGCGAACGACTGCTCCGCGGCGGCTGGCACGTAAAGGCGCTGACCCGCCGCCCCTCGCCGCTGCTCGACGGCTGCGAGCAGATCCTCGGCGACGCCATGGAGGCCGCTGCGGTGCTGGCCGCGGCGCAAGGCGCGGCGGTGATCGTCCATGCGGTGAACCCGCCCGGCTATCGCAACTGGTCCGGTCTGGTGCTGCCGATGATCGACAACAGCATCGCCGCCGCACAGGCGACCGGCGCGCGGATCGTGCTGCCGGGCACCGTCTACAATTATGGCCCGGATGCCTTTCCGGCGATCGACGAGGACGCGCCGCAGCACCCGCGAACCCGCAAGGGCGCGATCCGCGTCGCGCTCGAGGAACGGCTGCGCCGCGCCGCCGAGCAGGGACCCGCCAAGGCGCTGATCGTCCGCGCCGGCGATTATTTCGGGCCAGGTGCCTCGAACAACTGGTTCGGCCAGGCGATGGTGACCCCGGGCGCCCGCCCCCGCGTGATCCGCACGCCGGGCAAGCGCGGTGTCGGCCATCAATGGGCCTATCTGCCCGACGTCGCAGAGACGATGGCGCAACTGCTCGACCAGCCCGCGCTCCCCGCCTTCGCCCGCTTCCACATGGACGGGCAATGGGATGCGGACGGGCGGCAGATGGCGGAGACGATCGCGCGGGTGCTCGGCGATCCAGCGGTGCCGATCCGCCCCCTGCCCTGGTGGCAGCTCCGTCTCGCCGCGCTCGCCATGACCACCCCGCGCGAGCTGATGGAGATGCGCTATCTCTGGCAGCAGCCGATCCGGCTCCGCAACGCGCGACTGGTCGCGGCGCTCGGCGCCGAGCCGCGGACGCCGTTGGTCGACGCGGTAGCGGCGACGCTGACCGGCCTCGGCTGCCGCTGAGCGATCAGCCGAGCGTGAGGTACAGTTCGGCCTCGATCACCCAGGCGCCGCCGATCTCGCGCCACTTGGCGGTGTAGCTGCCGCTGGCCTGCACCGCCCCGTCCGCCGCCGACACACCCTGCCACTGGCCATGTTCGAACGCGATCGGAACGACGGGCGAGACGAGCACCGTCTCCGGGATCCGGCTGTAGACGCTCCGCTCGCGGGCAGCGAACTCGCGCTTCCAGGCTTGCAGCTGCGCCTTGCGTCCTTGAATCACCGCGCTGTCGGTGCCGGCGACCAGCACCACCTCGGGCGCGAGTAGCGGGCCGATCGCGGCGAGATCGGCCGCTGCCAGCGCGCGGTTGAAGGCGGCGCGGGCCATGCGGATGGCGAGTTCGGGCGAGGTCTGCATCGCCGCCTGCTCTACCGCCCGCTGCGCAATCGGCAAGCCAGGCCCCTGCGCGCAACCGCCAATTTCCCGCGACGGATTGTCAGCCGCCCGCCACCGTGTAGACTAGGCTTGATTGTCGGCCTAACCGACTGATTTGGAGACTTTCCTTGGCGCTTAAGCACGTCCTCCTGGCCTCTACCCTGTCGATCGCGGCGCTCGCCGCCCCCGCGCTCAGCCGCAAGCCGCAACAGACTGCCCCCGCCGCGCCGAGCGCCGAGGCGACCCGCTATGGCAGCTGGGGCTTTGACCTGTCGGGCATGGATCGCAGCGTGAAGCCGGGCGACGACTGGTACCGCTTCGTCAACGGCGCCTGGGCCGATCGCACCAAGATCCCCGAGGATCGCTCCTCCTTCGGCGCGTTCATCGTGCTGCGCGACCTGTCCGAGATGCGGCTGCGCGGCCTGATCGAAGGCTATAGCCCCACCGACACCGCCAATCCCGATCGCCGCAAGGCCGCGACGCTCTACCGCGGCTATATGGACGAAGCGGCGATCGAGAAGCTCGATGCCCAGCCGCTCACCCAGCGCCTTGCGCCGGTCAAGGCGGCGGCGACCAAGGCGGCGCTCGCCGCGCAGATGGGCGCGTCGATGGGCGGGTTCGGCGCCAGCTTCTTCGGCGTCGGCGTGAGCGACGACGCCAAGCAGCCCGACACGTACGCGCTGTACCTGCGCCAGGGCGGCCTGGGCCTGGGCGACCGCGACCTCTATCTCGATCCCAAGTTCGCACCGCAAGTCGCGCGCTACCGCCAATATGTCGCGCAGCTGCTCGGCATGGCGGGCTGGCCCGACGCGGCGGCCGCCGCCGACAAGGTCGTCGCGATGGAGACGCGCATCGCCGAGGCGCACTGGACCCGCGCGCAGAGCCGCGACCGCGACAAGACCTACAACCCGGTGACCGTCGCCGAGCTCAAGGCGCAGGCGCCGGGCTTCGCCTGGGATCCGTTCTGGCAGGCGGCCGGGCTCACCAAGGCGAGCCGGGTGATCGTCGCGCAGAACAGCGCGGTGCCCAAGATCGCGCAGGTCTTCGCCGACACGGACCTGGAGACGCTCAAGGCCTGGCAGGCCTTCCGCATCGCCGACGACATGTCGCCGCTGCTCTCGAAGCGCTTTGCCGATGCGCAGTTCGACTTCCGTTCGCGCTTCCTCAACGGCCAGCCCAAGGAGCGCGAGCGCTGGAAGCGCGCGGTCTCCTTCACCGAGCGGGCGATCGGCGAAGGCGTCGGACGCGATTATGTCGCGCTCTACTTCCCGCCCGAGAGCAAGGCGAAGATGGACGTGCTGGTCGGCAATCTCCGCGTGGCACTAGCCGGCCGGATCAAGAACCTCGCCTGGATGAGCCCGGCGACCAAGGAACAGGCGCTCGCCAAGCTGCAGGGCTTCACCGTCAAGGTCGGCTATCCGAGCAAGTGGCGCGATTACACGGCGCTGGAGGTCCGCCCCGGTGACCTGGTCGGCAATGCCGAGCGCGCCGGCAAGTTCGAATGGGACTATCGCCGCAACCGGCTCGGCGGCCCGGTCGACAAGGCCGAGTGGGGCATGACGCCGCAGACGGTCAATGCCTACTACAACTCGGTCAAGAACGAGATCGTGTTCCCCGCCGCGATCCTGCAGCCGCCCTTCTTCGATCCCAAGGCCGACGACGCGGTCAATTATGGCGGCATCGGCGGGGTGATCGGCCACGAGATCAGCCACGGCTTCGACGATCAGGGCCGCAAGTCCGACGGCAACGGCGTGCTGCGCGACTGGTGGACCGCCGAGGACGCGACCAAGTTCGAGGCGCAGGCGGTGCGGCTGGGCGCCCAGTACGAGGCCTATAGCTTCGAGGGGCTGCCCGGCCTGCACATCAACGGCCGCGCCTCGATGGGCGAGAATATCGGCGATCTGGGCGGCGTGCTGATCGCGCTCGACGCTTATCACGCCTCGCTCGGCGGCAAGCCGGCGCCGGTGCTCGACGGCTTCACCGGCGACCAGCGCTTCTTCCTCGGCTGGGGCCAGGTGTGGCGCACCCTGTTCCGCAACGAAGCACTGCGCCAGCAGCTGGTCAGCGACCCGCACTCGCCGGGGCAGATCCGCGCGGTGAACCCGCTGCGCAACGTCGATGCCTGGTATGCGGCGTGGAACATCGATCCCAGCCAGAAGCAATATGTCGCGCCCGCGGATCGTGTGCGGATCTGGTAAGCAAAAGGGGCCGGTGGTGCGAACCTCCGGCCCCAGCCGCCTCGTTCAGAAGTCGATCCGCACCGAGGTGCTGATCGTGCGGCCGTTGATCGAGCGCGCGCGGACGATGCCGTTTGCCGGGATCGCGCCTTCCTCCGCCTCGGTGAAGCCGCGGACGTTGAACAGGTTGTTGGCGTTCAGCGATACCAGCAGCTTCGGGATCGGCCGGAACTGGGCGAAGGCGTTGACCTGGGTATAGCCCGGCAGCTTGAGCTGGTTGTTGTCCTGCGCATAGCTGCTCGTCGTGCCGATCACATTGGCGCCGATCGAGGCGCGGCCCAGCTCCACCTGCGGCGTCGCCTGGAAGATCAGGTTGGCCTGGCGACGGGGCGTGTTTCCGACCGAAGCGGGGTTGAGCGCATCCGCGACGATCCGCGAGTGGGTCCAGGTCGCGCCCGCGGTCAGGCTGAACGGCCCCCGCCGCACCGCACCGTCGAACTCGAGGCCATAGGCGCGATAGGTGCGGTCGATGAACACCTGGCGCGTCGCCTCGTAATTCTGCTCCTCGGTTCGTGCCCAGAAGCCGGTGAGGTTGAGCGTCAGCGGGCCTTCGCGATATTTCACGCCGAGTTCGGCCTGGTTGACGAAGTCGACCGCCGCCGCCGAGCTCACCAGATGGCCGTCGGTGGTGCTCACCGCCGGGCCGAACAACAGGCGGTCGGCATTGGCGCGGCCGCCGCGGCTGTAGCGCGCGAAGACGGACATATAGTCGACGAAGCGATAGTTGATGCCTGCCGAATAGCTCCAGTAATTATAGCTGTAGTTGACCGGTGCGGGGCTGGTCAGCGGGATCACCGCGACCCGCGTCTCGGCATCGGAGATCACGCCGTCGCCATTGATGTCGCGGCTGGTGGTGCCGACCCGCCCGCCGCCGAGATCTGCGCCGGCGATCGAGCCGCTCGCGTCGCCGAAATCATAGCGCACGCTGCCGCCGATCGAGACCTTGCCGACCTGATAGTTGAGCGAGGCGAAGGGCGCGTTGACGTTGTAGTCGGCATTGTAGCTGCGCCGGCAGCACCCGCCGAAATAGGCGGCGCTGTAGCCGTAGAACCCGTCCTGGGTGACCGCCGTCCCACCTGCGCGGCGGACATTGACCAGCGCCGCATCGCCGTTCCCCCGCACGTCGGTGAGGATCGAGGTCCACAGCCAGTCGGTGTCGATCGTCTGGCGCGACTTGTAGAAGCCCGCCGTCGCGGTGAGCTTGCCGGTGCCGAGGTCGAACGCCCGGCTCGCGCGCAGGTCGTTGGTGATGTTGTCGAGGCTGTTGAGCTTGGTGTCGAATACCACGATCTGCGCGAGCAGCCCGTTGCCGTTGAGCCCGGCAAGGTTGGTGATCGCCTGGCCCGCGTTCGGACCGCTGGCATAGGATAGGGTCGCGCCCGGACCGCCCATCGCGGTGGCGATCGCGCTGGCGCTGTCCACCGAAGCCGGGAAGTTCGCGATGAACCGGCCCGAAATGTCCGAATAGCGGAAGCGATCGGTGACGGTCCAACCAGCCAGCGTCGTCTCGGCCTCGAAGCCGATCGACTTGACCAGCGGATGCTGGCCATCGCGGACGTCGTCGGTCACCAGATTGTTGTTGCCGTCCAGCGTCACGTTGCGGGTGAAATTGGGGGTCAGCAGCTGGTCTCGGTTGGCGCGGAAATTGGGCAGGTCCTGGTAGCTCGGGTTGGCGTTGGTGCCGGTCACCCGCACCGGCATCGGCAGGTAGCCGACCGCCCGGTCGTCGAGGAACTTGCCGTAGAGGCGGATATGGCCGCCTTCGAAATCCTTGGTGACGTTGAACTTGAACTGGCCGCCCTTGTTGCCGTCATAGCCGATGCGGCGCGGGCCGGTGCCCTGGCGGTAGAAGCCGCCCATGTGGAAGCGCAGGGTATCGCTCAGCTTGGCGCCATAGTCGAAGTCGAGCCGATAGTCCTTATAGTCGAGGCCCGTGCTCGCCTGCACCGCGCCGCCCTCGGTGTCGCCGGTCTTCGAGATCATGTTGATCACGCCGCCGGGCGAATTCGACGCGAAGGTCGAGGCCGAGCCGCCGCGGATCGATTCCACCTGGGCCAGATTGAGGTCGGCGCGCAGGAAGATGTCTGCGTTACCGAAGGTGATGTCGCCGAATTCGAGCACCGGCAGCCCGTCTTCCTGCAGCTGCAGGAACTTGGCGCCGCCCGAGGCGATCGGCAGGCCGCGGATCGAGATATTGGCATTGCCCTCGCCGCCCGAGCTTTCGGAGCGGATACCCGGCAGGCTGCGGAAGATCTCCGCCACGGAGCGCGGGGCCGCCTTCTGGATGTCGTCGGCCTTGAGCGAGCTGGTCGAGATCGCGGTGTCGAGCCGGTCCCGCCCGCGCGCCACGGCGGTCACGACGATTTCGGTATAATTCTCTGCTTCCGCTTCCTGCGGCGGCGTCGTTTCCTGCGCGAAGGCGGGGACGCTGGGGGCGGCCAGCATGCTACCGATCAGCAGCAGCCGGCGAAATTGGTTGGCGCGCACAGACATGGCCATGAGCCTCTCTCCCTGATCCGAGCTCTCCTTGGTGGGAGCCCTTCACATATCGGTATATCTCCCATTGCAATCGATTGCAACAAGCCCCGTATTTATCCGGAGCGGCGCGATCTTGCGGTTTCCCGCCAATCCGGCCACACCTTGCCGGGTGAGCCAAGACGCACCGCCTTCCGATCGGCCGGCCCGCACGCTCGCCGATATCGCCCGCCTCGCAGGGGTTTCGACGGGCACCGTGTCGCGTGCGCTGGCGGGCAGCAGCCTGGTCAATGCCGAGACGCGGGAACGCATCCAGGCGCTCGCCGCCGCGAACGACTTCCGGGTAAACCAGATGGCGCGGCGGCTGCGCACGCAGAAGACCGGCGTCGTTGGTGTCGTCGTGCCGCTGGGCCATGAGCGCCGCCAGCATCTCTCCGACCCGTTTTTCATGACCATCCTCGGGCATCTCGCCGACGCGCTGACCGAGAATGGCTATGACGTGATGCTGTCGCGCGTGATCCCCGATGCCGCGGACTGGCTGGAGCGGATCGTCGATTCGGGCATGCTCGACGGCGTGCTGCTGATCGGCCAGTCGGACCAGATGGCGGCGATCGAGCGCGTCGCGCTGCGCTATCGCCCGCTGGTCGCCTGGGGCAGCAACCTGCCCGGGCAGGTGCATTGCGCCGTCGGCACCGAGAATGTGACCGGCGGGCGGATCGCCGCCGAGCATCTGATCGCGCGCGGCGTGCGGCGGATCGCCTTTCTCGGCGAACTGCGCGCGCCCGAGATCCGCGCGCGCTTCGAGGGCGTGTCCGCCGCCGCTGCCGCGGCCGGGCTGCCCGCGCCGATCCAGCTCGACACGCACCTCGCCTCCGAGACGATGGAGCGCGAGATCGCCGCGCACCTCACCCGCCATCTCGACCGGATCGACGGCATCGCCGCCGGATCGGACATGATCGCGATGACGACGCTGCGCGTGCTCGCCGACCAGGGCATGGCGGTGCCCAGCGACGTGCCGGTGATCGGCTATGACGACCTGCCGCTCGGGCTGCAGACGGTGCCGCGGCTGACCACGGTGCGGCAGGACATCGCGAGAGGCGCCCGTGCGATGGTCGAGCGGCTGTTCGCGCGGATCGCCGGGCAGGATGCACCGTCGCTGGTGATGGCGCCCGAACTGGTGGTGCGGGACTCGGCTTAAGGGGCGATCATCACGCGGTCGCCGGCAAAGGCGAGGCGGAAGAACGGTGCCGGTACGCCGCCGAAGATGCGGCGGCGCTGGACGGGATCGGCGAGCAACGCGGCATCGGCAGGCCCGACCCCCGGATAATCGACGAAGCTGAGCACCGCGCCCTCCCCCGTCACCCACCAGCAATAGGCCTGGGTCGGCGCCGCGGGCGGATTGCCGGCGACCAGGCCGGTGCCGTTCACCGGGCGCCACGGCCCCGCCATTCCTTCGGCGACCATTGCGTACAAGCCCGTCGGCGCAGCGATACCCTCGGCGAAGCGGCGCGCCTGGGTGCTCCAGAACAGATAGTAGAGGCCGTCGCGGACGACGATATGCGGCCGCTCGAGCTCGCTGTTGACGTCGATCGCCGAGAGCAAGGGCGCTTGCAGACGCCAGCCCTCACCGTCGCGGCGCGCGACACCGATCACGCCGTTGACCTGGGCGTCGCTCGACGCGGCGTTGGCGGTGAACAGCACATAGTCCGCGCCGTCCGCGGAATCGCGGAAATAGCCGGGATCGCGAAACCCCTGGATGCCGTGCGCGGGGGCGACCGTCTCGTTGGCGACGGTGTACAGCACACCATCGGCAGCGACGATCTCCTGCGGCGCACCCCAATCTTCAACCCGAGGGGTGTCGCCGTCCAGAACGAACCGACCCTGGCTGACGAACAAGCGCTGCTCATAGGTGGTGGCCGCGCCGCGGCGCCCGGCAGCGGTGAAATAGTGGGTCAGCGTGACCCCGTCCGCCGCCAGTACCGCCGAGCCGGACCATTCGCGCGAACCGGGCGTGAAGCCGTCCGGAAAGGCATCGCCATGGTCACGCCAGCCATCGTCGCCATGGCTGGTCAGCCGGATGCGGGCAACGTCGTGCCGACCCTCGGGATCGTCGAGCCGGGGCGCGGCGAGGAAGAACCACCAGCTGCGCCCGCCGCGCAGCACGGTGCGGCCCTCGGCATCGGCGATCGGCCACATGTCCCACAGGTCCATGCCCGGCGCCGGCGATTCCCCGCCCGGCGCTAGCAGCGGCAGCGCCGCCCCCGCTTGCGTCGCAATCCCGGCGACCGCCGCGCGCGTCCATTCCGCCGTCGCGCTCATGCGACTTTGCGCTCACGCACGGTCCACACGGCAAGCGCGGCGCAGAACAGCAGCAGCCCGCACAGGCGCAGCACGTTGCGCGCGTCGCCGCCGAGCAGCGGCTCGTAGAAAAGCGGCAGGGTGACGGAGAACAACAGCATCGGAATGACGATCATCATGTTGAAAATGCCCATATAGACCCCGGTCCGCTCGGGCGGGATCGATCCGGCGAGGATCACGTACGGATTGCCCATCATGCTCGCCCAGCCCAGCCCCAGGCCGATCGCGGGGACGAACAGCAGCGCCTTGTCCTGTACCTGCGGCAGCGAGAGCATGCCGATCCCGGCGCAGACCAAGCAGGCGGCGTGGAGCCGCGCCGCGCCGATCCGCCGCGCGATCGGCACCATCGCGAAGGCGGCGACGAAGGCGACGGCGTTGTAGAAGGCGGCGATCTCGCCATTGGTCAGCACCGCGGCGCGAAAGCCCGGCGCGGTCGAGTCCGCCGTGCCGTAGACCGAGCGCGCAATGGCGAGGATCACATAGGTCCAGTACGCCATCATCGCATACCATTGGAACAGGCTCATCAGCGCGAGCTTGCGCATTGCCGGCGGCATGTCGCGGATCGCGCTGCCGATCTCGGCAAGCGTCGCGCCCAGCGACTTGGGCTGGGCGGCGATATGGGCGCGCTCGGCCGGGGTCAGCGGCAATTCGGGGACGCGCAGTACCGACCAGAGGATCGTGCCGAGCGCCAGCACCGCCCCGACCATGAACGCCACGCGCGCGGTATAGGGAATGTGGTGCGCATCGACCCAGTCCTGGCTCATCCCCGCCCAGACGAGGAGCGACGGGGTGAGGAAGGCGAGCATCTGCGCCAGGCCGGTGAACGCACTCTGGGTGAGGAAGCCGAGCCCGTGCTGGCTGGGATCGAGCCGATCGGACACATAGGCGCGATAGGGCTCCATCGTGATGTTGTTGCCGGCGTCGAGCAGCCAGAGCAGCGACACCGCCATCACGATCGAGCTGCTCAGCGGCATCCAGAACAGCCCCGCCGAGCACAGCACCGCGCCGACGAGGAAATAGGGCGTGCGGCGGCCCCAGCGGCTGTCGGTGCGATCGCTCATCGCGCCGATGATCGGCTGGACGAGCAGCCCGGTCATCGGGCCCGCCAGCTGGAGCAACGGCAGCGAGGCTTCGGATGCGCCGAGATAGGAATAGATCGGCGCCATGTTGCCCTGCTGCAGCCCGAAACTGAACTGCAGGCCCAGAAAGCCAAGGTTCATTTCCAGGATTCGCCATAGCGATAGGCGCGGCTTCGCGCTGGCAGGGTTCATCGTCGCGCCCCTCCCCGGGCCCGTCTGTTCTATCCTTCCTTTATGGAACGTTTCGCGATGCGCGGCAACAATCGTTTGCAATTGAAATGGAGCAAATCGTCGGAAACGCAAAAGGGCGCCCGCGATTGCGAGCGCCCTTCGCTAGGGCCCGCCGCCTGCGTGGGAACGGCGGGAACCCGGGCCGGGGGACAATATCCCCCGGGATTACATCCCGTTGTGCAGGTTGGTGTCCGCGTCGTGGGTGCGCATGTCTTCGGCCTTGGCATCGCCCTGGGCGCGCACGGCATCGGCCTGGTTCTGCAGATTGTCCTCGGCCGCATCGGTGGTGGCGTTGCTGGCCATCGCATCAATGTTGTCGGCGCGCGCTTCGGCGTTCGCTTCGATGTTGTCGGCCGCCTGCTCGCGCGGGGTGTTGTTGCACGCCGAGAGAGCGATCAGGCCGGCAGCGGCGCCGAGCACGAGAATCTTCTTCATCTTCATTACCCTTTTACGTTGGTACAGTTGAAAATCGTTGGCAGCGAAAATCAACGACGCGGCGTTTTGTTCCGAGAGGGTAACGCGGACGCGACGAGCCGAGTGCGCGGGCAGAGCCGCCAGGAAACCGCCGGATAGGGCAATCCGAAGCGCTTCCCGTTTCTTCGTCAACGACCCTTCTCGTCCACGGTGCCTGGCCGATGGACCGAGCGGGCAGCGCGTGATCCCCATCCTGCTCGACGCGATCGAGGGGCCGGTGGTGCGGTCAGCGACGGGCCAGTGCGTGTGCGAGCGCGTCGGCTCCGTCGAACCGCTCCTCGCCGAGGAAGATCACCGGGGTGGTGGCGACGCCGAACTCGTCCTTCACCGCTTCGACCTCGTCGCGGGTGCGCAGCACCCGGTCGTCGATGTCGTAGCCGCGCTCGAGCAGCAGTTCGCGGGCGCGGACGCCGAACGGACAGACATGGTCGGGCAGGACCATGCGGTAGAGGGTCGCGTGCTTGTCGTCGGCCATGGCGTTTCTCCTTGGCGGACAAATGCTTGGACGACGCGCCGGTTGCAGCGCGTCAGCTGCGCAGGAAGAGATTGCGGAACCAGACCGGGCCGCTGCGCGCCGCCGCAGCGCGCCAGTCGTCCACCGCTTCGTCGGGATCGTAGCGGCGCGGATCGAACAGTTTGAGCCGCACGCCGCGATAGGCGGCGGCGTCATAGGTCACCAGCGTCAGCGCATGTTCGAGCGCGGTGGCGGCGACCAGCGCATCGCGGTCGCTGGCCAGCGCCACCTGCCCCCGCCGCCGCGCCACCGCGAGGTCGACCGGCAGCAGATGCGCGCCGAACGCGGGGACGAGCTGGTCCTCGATCCAGCGCCGGAGCGCACCCGCCCCTTCGCCGCGGGGCGCCGTTGCCGCCTGCGCCTCGATCTCGGCCAGCGCCAGCACGGAGACGAACAGCTGCTCGCGCGGCACGCCGCCCGCCCAGGCGGTCAGCCGCGGGTCCGCGCCACCGGCGCGCGCCTTGCGCAGGTCGAGCAGGACGGCGGTGTCGAGCAGATACATTCACCAGCGCCCGGGGTGCGGATCGACCTCGAACGGCTCGACCGCCGCCAGTGCGTCGACGATGCTCTCGCGCTCGCCGGTAAAGGCACGGAAGCTGGCGATGCTCATCAGCACATGGGTGGGCTTGCCGCGATCGGTGATGAAGACCGGCTCGGTGCGGGCGAATCGCTTCGCCGCGCTCACGTCCTGGTTGAATTCGCGGCTGCTGACCACCTTCATCATGCGCCTCCAGGCGGATCCCTGGCGTAGGTACGTACCTACCTTGTGGAGCCTCGGCAACACCCGGCGGGGCGGCACCCGAAAAACGCACTACACCTTGCCAGCGGCTCTTGCCGAAAGCCGTCGAGCAGGGTTCCTAAGGTCTCGCGCCGACACAGCAGATGCCGGGCGCACGAGGGGATCTGATCGAATGAACGAGCTGCTGACCGGCGCCTGGCATGCGCTGACCGACGTCCTCAACCCGCACGGCCCGGCGGTACACGCCGCGAAGAGCTACGCGCCCGGCGACTTCAGCATCCATTTCTTCCTGCAGCTGGCGATCATCCTGCTCGCTTGCCGGGTGGTCGGCTGGGCCGGGCAGAAGTTCCTCAAGCAGCCCCAGGTGGTCGGCGAGATGATCGCGGGCGTGGTGCTCGGGCCGTCGCTGCTCGGGCTGGTCGCACCCGATCTGCAGCTGGCGATTTTCCCAAGGGAAACACGCAACGTTCTCTATGCCGGCGCGCAGCTCGGCGTCGGGCTCTACATGTTCATGGTCGGGCTGACGCTGCGGCTCGATCATTTCCAATCCAAGGCGAAGAGCGCGGCCGGCGTCTCGGCCGCGGGCATCGCCGCCCCCTTCCTGCTCGCGGCGTTGATCACGCCCTATCTGGTTACCGTGCCGGGGCTGTTCACGCCCGGTATCAGCCAGGCCAATGCAACGCTGTTCATAGGGGCCTGCATCGCGCTGACCGCCTTCCCGATGCTTGCCCGGATCATCAACGAGCGCGGCCTCGCCAATTCGGCGCTCGGCACATTGTCGCTGACGGCTGGCGCGTTCGACGACGCCGCCTCCTGGTGCGTGCTGGCGCTGGTGCTGGCGACCTTCGGCGCGGGCCCCGGTGTGGCGGTGCTCGCGATCGGCGGGGCGGTGCTCTACACCGGCTTCATGCTGCTCTTCGGCCGCCGCCTGCTCGCCCCGCTCGGCCGCATCGTCGCGGCGCGCGGCGAGATGAGCAGCCCGGTGCTCGCGGTCACGATGATGCTGTTCTGCCTGTCGGCCTTCGTCATGGACGCGATCGGAATCCACGCGATCTTCGGCGGCTTCCTGATGGGGGTGTGCATGCCGCGCGGGGCTTTCGTCGACGAGCTCAAGCGCAAGGTGGAACCGCTCGCGGTGGTGCTGCTGCTGCCGATGTTCTTCACCTATTCGGGGCTCAACACCCGGATGGACATGGTCAACTCGCCGTCGCTGCTGCTGATCGCGCTGGGCATCCTGGCGGTGTCGGTGCTCGCCAAGTTCGGCGCCTGCTGGGCGGCGGCACGGATCGCCGGCGAGGACAATCGCACCGCGCTCGGCATCGGCGCGCTGATGAACTCGCGCGGGCTGATGGAGCTGATCATCATCAATATCGGCCTGCAAAAGGGGATCATCGGCCCGACACTTTTCGCGATGCTGGTGCTGATGGCGATCATCACCACCGTGATGGCCACCCCGCTGTTCGAGGCGGTCTATGGCCGCAAGGCGCGGGTGAGCGGCGAGCTGGACGCGATCGACGGCCAGCTGGCGACGGTCTAGCCGGCCAGCTGGCGGATCAACTCGCGATGCGCGGGCAGATCCGCCACCGCCTGCTCGCCGAAGCCGCGGATGCGGGCGAACTGGCGCGCGGCGGCTTCGCCATGGGGGAAGCCGTCGCGCGCGCCGGACAGGTCGGTGCGGAAGTCCATCCCGTAGAGGATGTACTGATAGTTGAAGAAGGCGAAGCTCTCGACGTCGAGCAGGAAGTCGAACCGGCTCGGCGGGCGGTGGCGCCACTGGTCGAGCAGCGCCTGCAGCGTGTCCGGGATCGTGGCGGGATCGCGATTGTCGCGCCAGAAGGGCTCGTCGCGCCGGCTTAGGCAATAGTGGAGCTTGAGGAAGTCGACGATCCGCTCGTAGCGCGCCGTCATCAGCGCGTTGAACCGCGCCGCCGGCGCATCGACCGGGCCGGCATGCGGGAACAGCTCGGCGATCATCGCCGCGGCGGCTTCGATCAGCACCACGCCGGTCGCCTCCAGCGGCTCGAGGAACCCGCCCGACAGCCCCACCGCGACGCAGTTCTTGACCCAGGGCGTGCGGCGATAGCCGGGCTCGAACCGGATCAGCCGCGCCTCGTGCGCTGCACCGCCGAGGTGCGCGTCGAGCAACTCCGCAGCGCGATCATCGCTCAGATGCGCCGAGGAATAGACGCAGCCGATACCCCGCGCATGCTGCAGCCCGATGTCCCAGGTCCAGCCGCCTTCGTGCGCGGCGGCGACGGTGGTGGTCGCGATCGGCGCCTCGGGATCAGCATCGGGCAGCTTGCAGGCGAGCGCACGGTCGGTGAACAGCTGGTGGCGCACCGAGGTGAAGGGCGCGCCCAGCGCCTTGCCGATCAGCGCCGCCTCGAACCCAGAGCAATCGATGTAAAGGTCGGCGGTGAGGCTGCCATGCTCGCGCGTCTCGATCCGGTCGATCGCGCCTTCGGCATCGGCATGGGCGGAGAAGACTTCCCCCTCCAGATGCGTCACCCCCAGTTCGATCGCCCGGTCGCGGAGCAATTGCGCCAGCCGCACCGCGTCGAAATGATAGGCATAGGTCAGCGGCCCGCCGAACCCCGCCTCTTCCGCCCGCTTCGGCGCCCGCCCGTGCGCAGCGACGCGGTTCTGGATCGTCATCGCCTCGGCGAAGGGGGCGCGGCGCGCTTCGGGCTGGAGCAGCCAATATGGCACCAGCCCCGCGCCTTCGGTGTGGAACGGCGCCTCGAACGGATGGAGGAACTGGTGGCGGCTGCCGTCGGGCCGGGGCGCGTGCAGCCAGTCGTCGAAGCGGATGCCCTGCTTGAAGGTGGCGCTCGCCCGCCGGACGAAGCTGCGCTCGTCGATGCCGAGAAACTGCAGCGTCTCGCGGATGGTCGGGAAGCCCCCCTCCCCCACCCCGACGATTCCCAACGCGGGGGATTCGAGCAGCGTAATCGCGAAGCGCCGTTGCTGCGCGATGTCGAGATAGCGAGCGAGATAGGCGGCGGTGAGCCAGCCCGCGGTGCCGCCGCCCAGGATCAGGATCCGCCGCATGGGGTTCATGGTCCCACGCTAGGGCGCGGCGACGGACCCGGCAATGGTCGTAGACCGGCCGAAAGCATTTGCCTCGCCCCCGCGGCTCCGGTTAGTCGGACAAATAAACGAGGGGAGAAGCGGCATGGCGATCAAGACGTTGGCGGGCATTTCGGCGCTGCTGCTGGCATCCGCGAGCCTGCAGGCCGCCCCGCGCGATCCCCTCGCGCCGACCGGCCGCTGGTCCGCCAACACCGATGGCCGCGCCCAAACGCCGCCGATGGGCTGGAACAGCTGGAACGCCTTCGCGACCGATGTCGACGAGGAGAAGGTGCTCGCTTCGGCCCAGAAGATCGTCGACACGGGGCTTGCCGCCAAGGGTTATCGCTACGTCAATCTCGACGAGGGCTGGTGGGACCATCGCCGCGCAGACGGCCGAATGCTGGTCCGCGCGGACAAATTCCCCTCCGCCCGCACCGCCGACGGCGCCACTTCGTTCAAGCCGTTCACCGATCGCCTGCACGCGATGGGGCTCAAGGCCGGCATCTACACCGATCTCGGTCGCAACACCTGCGCCCAGGCCTATGGTCCCAACGAGCCCCAGCTGCCGCGCGGCAGCGTGCTCGAGCGCGAGGTCGGGCTCTACGGCCATATCGACCAGGATATCGCGCTCTATTTCGGCGAATGGGGCTTCGACTATATCAAGATCGACGGCTGCGGCCTGCGCGCGTACGGCGAAGACAGCCCGCTGGTCCGCGCCGGACGCTACCGCGCGCTCGCCCCGATCCTCGACCTCGACAGCGTCAACCGCTCGAACATCCCGGCGGTGCGGGCAATGTTCGCGCAGGTGAAGGCCGCGCTGGTCCGCGCCGATCCGGACCAGGACTATCTCCTCTCGCTGTGCATCTGGGGGTCGGCGGACGTGCGGAGCTGGGCCAAGGATGTCGGCAACATCTCGCGGACCAGCGACGACATCACGCCCCATTGGACCCGCCTGCTCACCAATTTCGACACCGCGGCGCGGCGCCCGCTCTACGCGCATCCGGGCTCGTGGAACGACCCCGACATGCTGTTCATCGGCAAGGGCGAGTTCGATGCCGACCACCTCGTCGAGGCGCGGTCGCACTTCGCGCTGTGGGCGATGGTCTCCGCCCCGCTGCTGATCGGCGCCGACCTGCGCACCACGCCGCAGTCGCTGATGGACATTTTCGGCAATGCCGCGCTGATCGCGATCGACCAGGATCCCGCCGGCAACCAGGCGGTGCTCGCCTTCGACAGCGACGACTTCCAGATCCTCGTCAAGACGCTGGCGGGCGGCGACAAGGCGGTGGCGCTGTTCAACCGCAGCGCCGCGCCGACCGACGCGATCCTCACCGCCCAGCACCTCAAGCTGCGTGACGATGCGGCGATCGCGCTGACCGATCTTTGGACCGGCAAGACCTCCAGCTTCAGCAAGGAAACCAAGTTCAAGCTCGCGCCGCACGAGACGCTGGTATTCCGCGCCAAGGGCCCGCGGCTGCTGGCCGACGGGCTGTACCTGTCCGAAATGCCCGGAAGCGTGAACCCGGCGGTCGACGGCGTCACCGCGCCGATGGCCGATCCCACGATCCACCGCGCGGTCGTCTCCTGGAGCGGTACGCGCGGCGCAGGGCAGCGGCCGCTCTATTCCGGCTGGGGCGGCGCGCAGGCGGACTCGACCCCCTATGGGCGCGAGCTGACCGTTGCGGGCAAGCACTTCACCGCGGGGCTTGGCGTACTCGCCAATTCCCGGCTGGAGGTGCGCAATGCCGGCTATCGCCAGCTCATCGTCTCGGTGGGCGTCGACGATTCGGCGGCCGATGCGACGCACGCCGTTACCTTCCAAATTTATGGCGACCGCCGCCTGCTCGCCACCTCCGCTCCGGTGCGCCGTGGCGCGCCCGCCAAGCCACTGACCGTCAACGTAGCGGGCGTGAAGCTGGTCGAGCTGGTGGCGCGCTCTACGGGTGCGACGAACGAGCGACTGCCGATCGTATGGGGCGACGCCGCGTTCCGACGTTGACCGGAACGCTCGCGAAATCAAATAGCTAGGTCGAGAGCACCGATGCAACGCGGGTTGTTCCGCAGTCGAATCGCGCCTATCCTGGATCAGTTAACGGGACAGGTCGTTCTGCTTCCCTATCAAGGCTCTAGCAGGCATGACCCCGCAACTCCCCTCCGCGCTCCGCGACTATTTCGAGAGCTCGCCCGTCGCCCTTTCGCTCGGCGAGGCGGCCGGCGACCATCCGCTGCTGCTCACCAACAAGCGGTTCCGCGACCTGACCGGCTATGCCTCGAACGAAATCGCCGGAAAGAATTGTCGCTTCCTCCAGGGGAACAGTGACAACCGGGAAGCGCGCACCCGCATCCATGCCTTTCTCGACGATGACGCGCAGACCAGCGTTCGCACCGCGATCCTCAACTTCCGCAAGGATGGCACGCCGTTCGTCAACCTGCTCTACATGTCGAAGCTGCGCGCGCTGACCGGCGAGGTGCGCTACATCTTCGCTTCGCAGTTCGACGTCAGCCGCACCCAGCCCGAACGGCTGGCAGACTATGACAATGCGCTCGGGCAAACGATTGCGCGGCTGGCGCCCGTCGTGGCGGAGAGCGGCATTGCGGTGGAAGGCACGCTGATCACCATCGCCAACACCGCCGCGACGATCGCCCAGGCGAAGATGACGCTCTCCGACCTCGACACGAGCAGCTATCTGTGAACGCGCCGTTCGACGCCAAGACCACCACGCTGCCGATCGTCGGCATCGGCGCGTCCGCCGGCGGGCTGGAGGCACTGCGCGAGATGCTCGCGCCCGCCCGCGCGCCGACCGGCATGGCGTTCGTGATCGTCCAGCATCTCGATCCCAACCATGAAAGCATGCTGGCGCAGCTGCTCGACCGCCAGACCAGCCTCGAAGTGCTCCAGTGCGAGGGCGGCGAGCAGATCGAGGCGGACAAGGTCTATATCATCCCGCCGGGCCATGGCTTGGCGATCCGCGGCGGCAAGCTCGAGCTGACCGATTTCGCCCAGCCCCGCGGGTTGCGTCGCCCGATCGACGATTTCTTCCTGTCGCTCGCCGCCGACCAGCAGGGCAATGCCGCCTGCGTGATCCTCTCGGGCACCGGCGCCGACGGCACGATCGGGCTGCGCGCGGTGAAGGAACATGGCGGGGTCTGCCTGGTGCAGGAGCCAGAGAGCGCCCGCTATGACGGCATGCCGCTTTCGGCGGTGGGCACCGGACTGGTCGATTTCGTCAAGGCGCCGGGCCAGATGCTCGACTGCCTTCACGCCTTCTTCCACCGCAGCGGCGGCGAGGAACAAAAGGAAGAGGCCTCGCTGGTCGCCGACCATGTCGACGAACTGTGCAAGGTGCTCCGCACCGCCGTCGGCCATGATTTCTCGGGCTACAAGCGCACCACGCTCGTGCGGCGGATCGAGCGGCGGATGCACGTGCTCGGCATCACCAGCGGCCGCGCCTATCTCGCCCGCGCCAAGTCCGATGCCGACGAATGCGAGGCGCTGTTCCGCGACCTGCTGATCAACGTCACCCGCTTCTTCCGCGACGCCGACCTGTTCGATCGCCTCCGTACCCAGGTGATCGAACCGCTGATGCGCAGCTGGACCAGCGACGAGGACATCCGCGTATGGATCCCCGGCTGCTCCTCGGGCGAGGAAGCCTATAGCATCGCGATGCTGTTCGCCGAGGCGGCGCGCAAGCTCGCGCTGCCCTCCACCGGCGTGCAGATCTTCGCGACCGATATCGACGAGCAGATGCTGCAGATCGCGCGCAACGGCGTCTATCCCGCTTCCGCGCTGGTCGACCTGCCGCCGCCCCTGCGCGAACGCTACACGCTGCCGCATGCCGAGCGCTTCCAGATCGTGCCGTAGATCCGCGACATGATCCGCTTTTCCAACCACAGCCTGGTCAAGGACCCGCCATTTTCGCGGATCGACCTGGTCTCGTGCCGCAACCTGCTGATCTATTTCGACGATCGCCTGCAGCAATCGGTGATGCCGCTGCTCCACTACGCGATCCGGCCCGAGGGCTATCTGTTCCTCGGCCCCTCGGAGACGATCGGCCGGTTCGAGCATCTGTTCCCGGCGATCGACGGCCAGGCGCGCATCTTCCAGCGCTCGCCGGGCGCCCCCAATTACCCGATCGACCTGCCCGGCAGTTCGCGCGCCCGAAGCCCGCGCGAGGACCGCCACGAGCGCCAGTCCGGCCGGGTCGGCGCCGAGGAGACCGCAGCGGTCCGCCGGCTGGTCGATCGCTATGCGCCCGCCAGCCTGGTGCTCGATCAGGAAGGCGTGATCATCGCCGCCTATGGCCGGCTGGGCCGCTATTTCGACTTTCCCGTCACCCGCACCGGCGGATCAAGCGCGATCGGCCTTGCCCGCCCGGGCCTCCGCAACGTGCTGGGCCCGCTGCTCCGCGCCGGCCGCGACAAGCGCAAGCGGGTAGTCGCACGCGACGTGACGGTGGAGTCCGAATATGGCAGCCAGACCATCGACGTCGTCTGCGATCCGATGCCCGACGGCACCTTGCTGTTCGTGTTCCGCGAGACCGCGCCGTTCCGCCCCGCGCTCGACGAGGACGCCGCCGAGCTCGATGCGGGCGACGACCATCTCGATGCGCTCGAGGACGAGTTGCGCGTCACCCGCCACCGGCTGCGCACCACCGTCGAGGAACTGGAGACCGCGAACGAGGAGCTGAAGAGCTCCAACGAAGAAATGATGTCGATGAACGAGGAGCTCCAGTCGACCAACGAGGAGCTGTCCACGGTCAATGACGAGCTGAAGGGCAAGGTCGACCAGCTGACCGTCGCCAATTCGGACCTGCGCAATTTCTTCGAGTCGACCGATCTCGCCGTGGTGGTGCTCGATGCCGAGCTGCGCATCCGCAGCTTCACCGAAGCCGCGACCGCGCTGTTCCCCCTCCAGCCGAGCGACCGCGGCCGGCCGCTGGCGGACGTTGCCAGCCGCCTGTCGGGCAGCGACTATCTGGCGGATGCGCGCGCGGTGATCGCCGGCGAGGGCCCGCTCCAGCGCCGCGTGACCACCCAGGACGGCAGCCGCACGCTGTCGATGCGCACCTTGCCCTATCGCGCGCAGAACGGCACCACCGACGGCGCGACGTTGGTGCTGACCGACATCACCGACGCGCTGTCGCTCGAACGCGCGCTGGCGGCCGAACGCGAGCGGCTCGACATGGCGATCCGCGCCGGCGGCATCGCGGTCTGGGAATATCGCGTCGATACTGGCGAGACCGTCGTCGACGATCATGCCCGCGACGTGCTCGGCATCCCCGCCGGCATGGCGCTCAACGACCCCAAGGCGCGGCTCGAGCGGATGCACCCGGAGGATCGCCCGCGGTTCGAGGCGGAACTGGCGCGGGTGATCGCGCAGGGCGGCGACCTCGAGATCAGCTACCGCATTCTCGACGGCGAGGAGGTGCGCCGGATCAAGACCTTCGGGCGGCGGGTGGACGATGCGGGCCCGCGCCGGCTGGTCGGCGTGTCGATCGACATCACCCCAGAATACAAGCTCGCCGAGACCCGCGAGCTGATGCTGCGCGAGATGAACCACCGGGTGAAGAACCTGTTCGCGATCGTCAGCGGCATGATCTCGGTCGGCGCGCGCAGCCATGACGACGTGACCCGCTTCGCCAACGACATGCGCGAGCGGATCGCCGCGCTGGGTCGCGCCCATTCGCTGGCGGCGCCGGCGGGCGCGCCGCCGTCGATCGACCTCGCCGAGCTGGTGGAGGCGACGCTCGCCCCATATCGGGATCATGCCAACATCGAAATAAATGGCCCGGCCGTGAAGATTCACCGGACCTGTTTGTCGCCGCTTGCGTTGATGCTGCACGAATGGGCGACGAATGCTGTCAAATATGGGGCACTCGGTGCGAAGGGCGGGGAACTCGCCGTGCGCTGGGAACGTGTGCCCGACGGCGTTCGGCTCGACTGGCGCGAGACCGGAGACCGCCCCGTTTCGGTGGAATCGAGCACCGGCTTCGGCACGATTCTGGTACAAACCTCGTCGCGCCAATTGGGCGTGACGGTCACCCGATCGGCGGAGGACCATGTCTTCGCCATCCAGATCCATCTGCCTGCGAAAGTGCTTGCGAATGACGAAGACGGTGATGCTCATCGAGGATGAGCTTTTCGTGGCGCTGGACGTGCAGGACGTAGTGGAAGAAGCGGGCTTCGCGGTGGAAGGCCCCTATGTCTCGGTCGCCGAGGCGCTGGCGGCGGTGGCAAGCCACCTGCCGGGCTGCGCGATCCTCGACGTCCGCCTGACCGACGGCGAGGTCTTCCCCGCCGCCGACGTGCTGCGCGACGCGGGCGTGCCGATCATCTTCCATTCGGGCCATGCCGACGCGACCTCGCTGCGCGACCGCTATCCGCAGGCGGTGGTCTGCTCCAAGCCCTGCTCGCCGAGCACGCTTAGGGCGGCGGTGGAGAATGTGTTCGCGGGCTGATGGCGCACGGCGTCTATTGAAATCGTCGACCATCGCGGTCCGGGCCTCTAAACCTGCGGGCGATGACTCAGAAACTCTCCAAGCTGCTCTCCTACTGGTTGCGCCACGCGCCGGAAGCGGCCGACCTCGCGCTGGATGAAGCGGGCTGGGCGTCGGTCGAGTCCGTTCGCGCGGCGCTCGCGCGCGAAGGCGCCGATCCGACGCTGCTGGAACAGGTGGTAGCGGACAGCGACAAGCAGCGTTTCGAGCTCTCCCCCGATGGCACCCGCGTCCGCGCAAGACAGGGACATTCGATCAGCGTCGATCTGGACTGGCCCATCGCAACCCCGCCGGAGACGCTCTATCACGGCACCGTCGAGCGCTTCCTGGAGGCGATCTTCGCGGAAGGGCTCAAGCCGATGGCGCGACACCATGTGCACCTTTCGCCCGATGTCGAAACTGCGGCGCGTGTCGGTGAACGACGCGGAGCCCCCGTCCTTCTTCGCATCGCCGCCGGGGAGATGGCCCGTCATGGGACCGTGTTCCGGTTGTCGACCAACGGCGTCTGGTTGGTAGAAGCCGTGCCGCCGGCATTCCTGTCCCGCGCCTAGCGCCGTAGGATGCTCAACCGGCCGCGAGCGCCGTCCGCACCCGCCAGCGGATCAGCAGCGTCGCGAAGAACCAGGCGACCAGCGCAACGCCGGCGCCGAGGATCAGGTCGATCAGATAATGGGTGCCCTCCACCGGGGTCGACAGCAGCATCGCGCAAGGGATCGCGGTCAGCCACCAGCGCAAGGGCCCGCAGCGCTGGGCGGCGGCGATGTAGAGCGTGGCGGACGCGGCATGGAAGCTCGGCGCCGAGACCAGCCCGCGCAGCTGGCCGAGATCGACCACCGTCAGGCTGTGGTCGCGCAGCGCCGGGATCAGGTCGGGCTGCCACAGCTCGCTCACCGGCATATAGGGAATCGGCCCGTGCCAGAGGTACGAGAACGGCCCCACCGCCGGCATCTGGCTGTAGATCGCCAGCGTCAGCACTGCGGCGATCGCGAAGGCCGCCAGAAAGCGATGCGCCTCGCGCCGCTGCCCCATAAGCGCGAACCAGCCGAGCAACAGCGCGGGGGTGAGGAAGATGCTCTGATAGGCGACGATGCCGAGCAGCTGGAGCGAACGATGCGCGGCGACCAGCCGGTACCAGGCGAGCCAGTCGAACTGGAGCAGTTCGTCCACCCGCTGCAGCCCGGCATCGGCAAAGCCCTGGCTCAGCCCCGCGACCGGATAGGAGCTCACCGCGCCGATCAGCGCGAGCGCCATGAAGAGCGTATAATATTCGATCACCTGGGCGAGAACCAGGCTCCAGCGGCGGCCGTCGCGCAGACACCAGAGCCGCAGCAGCGGCGCGGTGGCGAGGATCGCGTAATAGGGGATGTTGCTCCGCGCGAACGGATCGATCGTCAGCCCCGCCGCCCAGAGCAGCAGCGCACAGGCCGCCACCGCGGCGATAACCGCGCCGCGGACCTGTCCTCCCGAAAAGCCGATGCCCGCCCGCGGGTCTGTCGCGGGGGTCGGCAGCACCGGTGCGGCGGCGAGCAGGGCGGAGGCGGAATGCGGATCGGTCAAAGGCATGGCTCGTCGAGAGGGCGGGGCGACCCGCCTGCCATTGCTGTCCGCGTGTCGGCGTCGACCCTATCGCGCGGATGCGCCCGCGCCTAGCCCTCTGGCGCGCCTGCCATCTGTGGCACTTTGCCCGGAGGTAAAGTGCCACGACCGGCGGTTTCCCGCGCGCGGCAAAGTGCCATGGCTGGTCCAAATGCAGGCGGGCGCACATGGGGGATTCACAGGCGAATCGCGATGTGCTTAGATTCCTGCTATGTTCCAGCCCGATCTCTTCGCCGCCGCCCCCCGCGTTCGGCCGGATGCGGCCTCCCCCACCGCCCTGGACCTGCCCGCGGTGCTCGACCGGCTGAGCGCCACCTGCGAGCGGCCGCGCTACAGTTTCATGGTGCTCCAGCTGATCGCCCAGGCGAGCGACCGCACCGGCTGGGCAGGCCCCTGGATCGAGCGCGACGGCCGCCGCCTCTCGGTCCGCGACTGGCTGAGCGAGGCACTGTCGCCGGTCGCCCGCCGCGATCCGCGTCGGCTGGGGCTGACCGCGCGGGCTCGCGCCGAGCTCGAGAAGGCGGGCACCCTCCCCGCCGATCCCGAGGCAGCACGCGCGGCGATCGAGGCGGAGGTGCAGCATCGGATCCGCCTGTCCGGCCGCACCAACGTCAGCCGCGCGGTTTCCGAGCTGGTCCGCGCCGGGCTCGTCCGGCGGCACTATCAGGGCTTCCGCGTCGATCACCACAATCGCGGCGCCCAGCGTCATGCCGTCTATGCAGTCACCGAAGAGGCGCGCCGCGCGCTCCAGCCCGGCGGCTGAGGTCAGAGGAAGTAGACGATCACCCCGGCGGCGAGCCCAAGCAGCAGCGCGATCACGAACTCGACCAGGTTGCGGACGATCCCCCCGCCCTTCTGCCTGCGCTGAAAGGTAGAGCGCGGCGCCGGCTGGGCATGCGCCACCTCCAGATAGCCGACCGCCCCGCCCGCCCCGGCCGTGAACAGCAGCGTCACCAGCGCGCCGGGCACGGTCTCCACCGCGATCGCGACCGGCAGCAGCATGCCCAAAGGCGCCGCCAAGGCCATCGCCGCGAGCAGCTTGGCGAGATCGAGATCGTCCTTGTCCACCGGCGCGACCTTGAGCAGATCGGGGGCGTCCTCGGCCGAGGCGGCGAGCCAGGCGAGGCTCGACACCAATTGCCCGGCGATCACCACGCTGGTGAAGGCGAGCGTCGGCGCCATCGGCAGCGAACCGCTGTCGCGAAAGGCGATCAGCAGGATCGGCGCAAGATAGACGATGCGCAGCAGCACCTGGAAGATCAGCGCCGGATCGCGCAGCAGCAGCCACAGCTCCTTGGCGAAGATCGTCGCGAACAGCCCGCGATGGAAGTGCCGGGCGATCCCGCCCTTGGCCGCGCGCTTCGCCGCCGGTCGTGCGCCCCCGGCGCGGTAGCTGCGCAGGAAGGCATGGCGCATCCCCCAGCCGGCAAGTCCGAACAGCGCCAGCGCCCCGCCGAGCAGGAGCGCCATCGCCAGCGGCTCGCCGAACGCGGCGCGGCCCGGCAGGCTGCTCAGGCCGTGTTTGCCGTACCCTGCGCTGCGCAGTGCGTCGAACAGCAGCACGGTGCCGGACTCGCGGCGATCGTCGTGCTGGTTGAGGAGCTGGCTGGCGAGAAACACGCTCGCACCGGTCAGCGCGGCGAGGATCTGCCCCAGCGTTCGCGCCGCGGGGGGGCCGACGGTCCGCGCGAGCAGCAGCGTCACCCCCAGTCCGAGGCACGCCGCTGCCAGCGCCAGCGCCACCAGCAAGACGAGGGCGCCGAGCAGCTCGGGATGGCCGAGCAGCGCCACCGGCAGCAGGATCGGCAGCAGGAAGATCGAGAAGGTGAGCATCACCCCGCCGGCGATGCCCAGCAGCTTGGCCGAGACGACGGTGCGCGGATCGAGCGGGGCGGAGAAAAGCAGGTCGAGATCGCCCGCCTCGTACAGGGTCCGCTGGCTGGCGAGCAGCGCCTGGGTGGTCATGAAGGTGAAAAGCAGGATCGACACGAGCAGCGCGATCAGCCAGGCGAGCGCCCCTGCCTGCCACTGTTCGTCGGCCAGCAGCAGCCCGAGGCCGACGCCCAGCCCGGTATAGCCAAGCAGCACCAGCGCGAGCACGACCTGCCCCAGCTTGCTCCGGCCGGTGGCGCGCAGGTTGCCGCGCAGCTCGTGCAGCGTCAGCCAGGCGAGGCTTCCCGGCGGCAGCCGCCGCATCGTCCAGCCGATCACGACCGGCTCGTCAGGCGGATGAAGGTGTCTTCCAGCGTCGCGTCGTCGGCCCCGGCGAGCGCACGCAGTTCCTCCAGCGTGCCCTCGGCGAGCAGCCGGCCGCCGGCGATGATCCCGATCCGATCGGCCAGCCGCTCGGCGACCTCGAGGATATGGGTCGTCACGATCACCGTCTTGCCCTGGTCGACCGCGGCGCGCAGCGCGTCCTTCACCGATCGCGCCATCGCCGCGTCGAGCCCGGTCAGCGGCTCGTCGAGGATCAGCAGCTGCGGATCGTGGATCAGCGCGCCCGCCAGCGCCACCTTCTGCTGCATGCCGCGCGAGAAGCCCTCGCAGCGCGTGTCGCGCACCTCCCACAGCTCCAGCCAGCGGAGCAGCCGCTCGGCCTCGGGCGCGGCGCGGTCGGGCGGAATCCGCCACAGGCCGGCGACGAAGCCGAGATATTCGGCCGGGGTCAGCTTGTCGTAGAGCATCGGCTCGTCGGGCAGCCAGGCGGTGATCGCCTTGGCCGCCCGCGGATCGGTGCGCGCGTCGATCCCGAAGATCTCGATGCTGCCGGAATCGGGTTCGGTCAGCCCCACCGCCATGCGCAGCGTCGTCGTCTTGCCGGCGCCGTTGGGACCGAGCAATGCGTAGAGCTGCCCCGCCCCGACGGTCAGGTCGAGGCCGGTGATGACGGGCTTGCCGAAGGACTTATGCAGGCCGGTGATGCGGAGCGCGGGCGAGGACATTGGCGCTGATCCTAGCGGCCGCGCGGTTCGTCGCAAGCGCGCCTTCATGGACCTTTTTTCGCGTTCATTCGTCCCCAGCTTCCGCAAAGTACCGGGAGGGGTGAGGATGTTCGCAATGCCAAGCACGATCGCACCGGAAGTGATCGCCTGCATCGCCGAGGGGCGCCCGCCGACGCCCAACGAGCTGGAGCGGGTAGCGCAGCGTGTCCGCGCCGATCTGGGTACTGCCCGCCCCGCCTTCGCCTGGGGCGAGGCCGATCCCGCCGCCGCCGATCAGCTGAGCCTGCGCGTCGCCGAACTCGCCCTGATCGGCAGCCGCCGCTAAGCGCCTGCGTCAGGCGGCGGCCGGTACCTTCGCCGCCGCATAGCGGGCGATGAACTCGGCATGGCCCGGCAGCTTGGCGAGCTGCGCCGCGATCCCCGCGCGCAGGTCGCCCAGCGCCCGCTCCAGATCCTCGCTGGGAATCTGCGCGGGCATCGGATGATGGTCGCGCGGGCGCACCCCCTGCCCCAGCATCACCGCGTTCCAGCTGTCGACGCGGAACAGGTCGGTGCCTTCCTGATAGCTCGACGCGCCTTCCTCGAACAAGGCGATCCGCGCTGCCAGGCTGTCCGGCACCGCGCGCGCGGCATGGTCGCGCCAGAAGGGCTCGGGCCGGTCGTTGAGCTTGTAGTGGAGGATGATGAAGTCGCGGATATGCTCCGATTCCGCGCGCGACTGGGCGTTGAAGCGCGCCGACAGCGCGCCCATGTCGCGGCGGAACGGGAAATTCTGCAGCAGCCGCGTCACCGCGATCATCACCAGATGGATGCTGGTCGATTCGAGCGGCTCGATGAACCCGCTCGACAGGCCGAGCGCGACGCAGTTGCGGTTCCACGCCTTCTTGCGCATGCCGGTGGTGAAGCGGATCAGCCGCGGATCGAACAGTGCTCGGCCGGGAACAGCGGCGAGCAGCTGCGCCTTGGCCTCCTCGTCCGACAGATAGTCGCTGGCATAGACGAACCCATTGCCCATCCGGTGCTGCAGCGGAATCCGCCAGCGCCAGCCGGCGCCGTGCGCGATCGCGCGCGTATAGGGCACCGGCGCCTCGGTCGTCTCGGACTGGACCGCGAAGGCGCGGTTGGTCGGCAGCCAGTGGCTCCAGTCGTCGAAGCCGGTCTTGAGCGTTTCCTCGATCAGCAGCGCGCGAAAACCCGTGCAGTCGATGAACAGGTCGCCTTCGACGCGCAGCCCGCCTTCGAGCACCAGCGCGGTGATATCGCCATCCGCTGCCTGCTCGACCTCGACGATGCGACCCTCGACGCGGCGCACGCCGGCCGGCTCGGCGAGACTGCGGAGGAACGCTGCATAGGCCGTCGCGTCGAGATGATAGGCATAAGCGAGCGGCATCGGATCGCCGGTAGCGAACTTCTCCGAGAGCGCGGCCTGGGTCTCAAGCGAATAGTCGCCCAGCGCGCCGCCGAAGCCGCGCCGCTGCGCTTCCAGCCAGAAATGCTGGAAGTCGCACAAGGGCAGCGCACGCCCCACCGAGCCGAACGGATGGAAATAGCGATCGCCGTCGCGCAGCCAGTTCTCGAACGCGATGCCGAGCTTGAAGGTCGCGTTGGTTTCGCGGAGGAAGACCTGCTCGTTGATGCCGAGCAGCTTGTGGAAGGTCCAGGCGGTGGGGATGGTGGACTCGCCCACGCCGACCGTGCCGATCGCATCGGACTCCACGAGCGTGATGTCGAGATTGGGTCCGAGATGCCGCACCAGCGCCGCCGCCGCGACCCAGCCTGCCGTGCCGCCACCGGCGATCACCACCCGAAACTTCTGCCCGTCCATCGCTGGTCCCCTCCGAGATTTTTCTGCTTCTGCCCTCAGCCTTCGCGGCGTTCCTTGCGCGCGATCAGTCGCGGCAGGTTGCCGAGCGAAGATAGCTGCCACACCGCGCAGCGCAGGAAATCCTGTGCGTGCAACGCCGCCAGCACCTCGGCGCCGAGCGCGGCGAAGCGACTGCCCTCGATCACCCAGCAATCGGGCAGCTTGTAGCGCCTGCCGCTGGTCAGCTCGATGTCGAAGGTGACGGGCTCGAGCAGCCCGGCAGCCTCGAACGCGGCAAACATCGGCGCCGAAAGCTGGTCGCCGACGTAAATCGCCTGCAGCGTCGCCGCGATCCGGTCGAGATAGGGGGCGTTGCCGCCCTGGTCGAGGAACAGCGGCGCGCCTTCGCTGGTCGAGACGCGCGGGTGATCGGTATCGATATGGATCATCGGCTCGCCCGCCTCGCCGGGGCGCGGCAGGCCGATCGAGAAGGGGCCGATCTCCATCAGCGCAGGAATCTGGTCGGCATCCCAGCGATCGCCGTCGAGATAGAGATTTTCGTCGGCATCGAGGCCGAGCAGCACCGTCGAGCGCCAGCTGCCGTCCGCATCGCGGCGGAAGAGCAGCACATAGTCGCGCTGGAGCGCCTCGAACTCGGTGGGAAACACCGTCATCTGGTTCACCGCGTCACCGAACGCGGCGCCACGGTCGAGCCGGATCCGCAGATCGGCATGGTCGATATTGTTGAGCACGGCGCGGGGCATGATGTGCGAACCTTAAACGAGAAAGGCCGCCCGAAGCGAGCGGCCTTTCCCTGTTGTACCGGCGGGCTTCAGAAGCGGAAGCGCGCGCCGACGAGATAGCGGGCCGAGCCTTCGGACTCGTACCAGGTGTTGATGTAATCGCGGCTGTAGCTGCGGACGCCTTCCTCAAGGAGGTTGATGCCCTCGAAGCTGAGCGCGATGTTCCTGGTCAGGTCGTAGTTGATGCTGAGATCGACCTGGCCGTACGGATCGTTGAACGCCGGGTTGCGCGCCGCGCCGCGGTTGGTTTCGGCGAGGAACTTGCCGCGCCAATTGTACGACAGGCGGGCGGAAATGCCGTGCTTGTCGTAGATCAGCGTGGCGTTGGCGGTATCGCTCAGGCCCACCAGCGCGAACTGGTCGGCATTCGGATCGGCGGTGATGTTGAAGCCGACATTGCCGCGCACCAGCGTGTAGCTCGCGGCGATACCGAAGCCGGTATTGCCGAGGAAATACTGGCCGGCGACTTCGACACCGTAGATCTCGGCGTCCTTGTTGTTGATCGGCGTGTTCACCGCAAAGTTCAGCAGCGGGTCGGCCGAGGTCGGCTGCACGTCGATCGCGGCCAGCGTGTTGCTGATATAGGTCGAGTCGAAGGTTCGGGTCGACGGCACATAGTTGGCCTGCAGCTCGGCGGTCGCCGCCGCGACGTTGCCGTTATACTTCTGCAGGGTCGCGGTGCTGGTGAACAGGTTCACGTTGCTGATGTCGCCGCCGAGACCGGTGACGATCGCGCGCCCTGCCTGCGCCAGCGGACCCGCGGTTGGGTCGCGCAGGCCGAACAGGTTGCGCTGCACCACCGAGTTGCCGATGAAGTTGTGCACCCGCTTGTCGAAGAAACCGACCGACAGATACACGTCGCGGCGCGGATACCATTCGAGCGAAACGTCGAAGTTATCCGAATCCAGCGGCTTCAGCGCCGGGTTGTTCTGGGTGCCGGTCGCAACGCCGCCGAGCGAAGTCGGGTTGTTGAGCGCACCCGCCCCGGTGGAGGCGAACAGGTTGCCGAACGGCGCGCGCGAGATCGTCTTGCTGTACGAAACGCGGCCGATCAGGTTCTTCGCGGCTTCGATCTGGAAGTCGATCTGCGGCAGCAGATTGTCGTAGCTCCCATTGCCGGAAACCGCCTGGCGATCGGCTGAGTTGAGCACCGTGAAGTCGTTGTCGGCCTGCCACACCACCGCGAGCGGCACGGTCTGGAACGACGTCGCCTTCACCTTGGTATGCTCGTAGCGGACGCCCATCACCAGCGTGGCGTTGCGGCCGGCCAGTTCGCCCTTCCAGGTAAGCTGGCCATAGGCCGCCCAGATGTCTTCCTTGACGCGATTGTCGTTGTTCGCGTCGATGAAGTTCTGGTGGTCGATGCCGTCGTTGGTGATGCCGATATAGTGGTTGTACAGCGCGTTGTAGAGCTTGGTCGGATCCTCGGCGCGCCAGGCGATCTTGCCCACCGCGTCGGCGGTCGCGTTGTTGTGGTGGAACTGGCAGACCAGGCAATATTGCTGCACCGTGCCGGGCGCGAAGGCCGCGACGTCGGGCGGCAGCGCGTTGTTCCAGTCACCCAGCACCTGGCGGGTGTTGTACTGGGTCTGGCGCGTGTCGGTGGTGCGGAAGTCGCCGCCGAAGTCGAAGCGGCTGCCGCCGCCCAGATCCCAGCCCGCATCGATGCGGGCTTCCTTGATCTTCTGCGACTGGGTCGACGCGAACTGGCGCTGCACCGCCGCCGACAGATCGCCCGCGTCGAACACGCCGTTGCAATTGCCGTTGGTGAAAGCCACGCCCTTCGGCGTCGTCTGCCGGTAGCAGTCGTTGATCGTCAGCGTCTGGGTCGGGAACCCGTCATCGTCCCAGTTCAGGCCGTGCGACGTGACGATGTTGCCGTTGAAGGCGACCGTGGTCGAGGTCTGGCCGTTGGGATTGTCGGGCAGGCTTTCGGCCTTGCCGATATGGCCGTCGAAGTTCAGCGTGAAGTTGTCGGCCAGCTCCCACTTCAGGTTGCCGCCGATGTCCCACAGCCGGTTCTTCTGCGCGCGATAGGCGTTCTCGAAGCCTTCGTCCTTCACGCCGTTGAGCGTCTCGTGAAGATACTTGGTGGTGGCGATGCCGTTGCTCGAATCGTCGAAGGTGACTTCGTCGAACGGCTTGGAGAACCAGTTGGACTGCGACGAACGGCGCTCGGACGAGCGCAGCTGGGCGAACAGGCCGTCGACCGTGAAGGTCATGCTGTCCGACGGGCGATACTGCACCACGGCCTGGCCGTTGATGCGCTCGCGGCTCGCTTCCGAGAAGTGGTGGCGATAGTCGTCGGGCACCGCGACCAGCGTGTTGCCGTCGGTCGGGCGATTGTTGATCTTCGTATTGGCGGTGATGTAGCCCTTCGACGGATCGAGGAAGTCCGACAGGCGGGGCATGTTCCAATAGTTGTTCGCCTGGCTCGGGAAGCTGAAATTGCGCTTCTGGTAGCTGCCGAACAGGGTGACGCCGAAGCGCTGCTCCTGATCGCTCCAGCTCGCCACGCCCGAGAATTCGGGCGTCACATGGCTGCCGCAGCTGATGCAGTCGTCGGCCGACGTATCGTAGCTCGCCTTGGCGCCGATCGAGCCGGTGAAGCCGGCCGGGCGATCCAGCGGCCGCACGCCGACGATGTTGATGGTGGCACCGATGCCGCCCGACGGGATCGCGGCGCGACCGGTCTTGTAGACCTCCAGCGTCTTGACGCCTTCCGAGGCGAGGTTGGCGAAGTCGAACGAACGGCCAAAGCCGCCGGCGCCGTCACCGCCCTGGTCGCCGCCCACCGCGACGATGTTCGAGGCCGCGAGCTGGCGGCCGTTCAGCGTCACCATGTTGTACTGCGCGCCGAAGCCGCGGACCGTGACGGTCGAGCCTTCGCCGTTGACGCGGTCGATCGACACGCCGGTGATGCGCTGGAGCGATTCCGCGAGGTTGGTGTTGGCGAACTTGCCGATGTCCTCGGCCGAGATCGCATCGACGATGCCGGTCGAGTCGCGCTTCAGCGCGATGGAGCGCTCGAGCGAGGCGCGGATGCCGGTGACGACGATCTCGCCGCTGTCCTGGCCCGCATCCTGCGCGGCGCTGGTGTCCGCTGCGGCCGAGTCCGTCGCGGTGCTGGTCTGGGCCGCGGCGATGCCGGGCATGGCGAGCGCCGTCGCGACGGCGAGCATGGATACCGCGCGAACGCGCGATGACGAACGAATATGCATTGGGTCTCTTCCCCTCCTGAACGAGCCGTTAGGCCCTGATGGTCCGCTGAGTACCGACTTCGATCGGCGACAACGTTGTCTTACTTTTCTTCACACCTTCCCCTTTCCTTATGTTTTCATTTGCGAATCGCTCCCGCCGGCACCTCTACTTCGCGCATCATCGTCGCGGAAGCGGAATCCTGCCCGACGGCAAGCCGATACTTGCCGGCCGGGATCACCCAGCGCCCGTCCTTCCACCGCACGAGCGCATGGCGGTCGGCGGTGAGCGTCACCTGCGCGGCCTCGCCGGGCTTGAGCGCCTGGCGCTTCCAGGCGGCCAGTCGCGGCGCCCCGCCGTCGGGGCCGGTGACGTAGAGCTGCGGCACCACGACGCCCGCACGCGCGCCCTGGTTGCGGACGGTAACCGTGACGGAAGGCGCGGCGCCGCCGGTAAAGCGCGCATCGCTGAAGCCGAAGCGCGTGTAGCTGAGGCCATAGCCGAACGGGAACAAAGGCTGCGTGCCCTGCGTGGCATACCAGCGATAGCCGACATTGGCGCCTTCGCTATAGGTCACGTCCCAGCTCGGCAACGCGCTGCCGTCGCCCGCACCGGCATCGCTGGCAGCATTCGAGTTGAGCCCGGCGGGTACCACCGGCTTCGGCCGTGGCAGCTGGTCGGCGCTCTTCGGGAAGCTGATCGGCAGCCGGCCCGAGGGATTGACGTCGCCGAACAGGATGCCGGCGATCGCCTCGCCGCCGCGCTGGCCGGGATACCAGGCCTGGAGCACGGCGGGGACCTGCTCCAGCCACGGCATCAGCACCGGCCCGCCGGTCTCGAGCACCACCACCGTCTTCGGGTTCGCCCTGGCGACCGCGGTGATCAGCGCGTCCTGGTTGTCGGGAAGGCTCAGCGAGTCGACGTCCTGCGCCTCGGTCGCCCATTGCGTGGCGAACAGCACGACCATGTCGGCCGAACGTGCAGCGCGCGCCGCCGCGGCGGGATCGCTGCCGTCGACATAGGTCACCTGCGCCTGCGGGGCCTTGGCGCGGATCGCCTGGAGCGGCGACGAGGCATGCCAGGTGACGCGCGCGAACGACGCGGCGGCCCCGCTGGTCAGCGGGATTTCGACCGGCGCACCGCCGACCGAACGCACCTGGCTCGACCCGCCGCCCGACAGCACGCCGACATCGGCATGGCCGCCGATCAGCACGATCTTCTTGGCCGACGTGGCCAGCGGCAGCAGGTCGCCCTCGTTCCGCAGTAGCACCATGCCCGCCTCGGCGACGCGCTGCGCGACCTCGGCATGGGCAGCATAGTCGATCGGCTGGGCGGTGGTCGGCGTCGGATGATCGTAGAGCCCGCTGGCGATCACGCCGGTGAGGATGCGCGTGACCATCTCGTCGAGCCGCGCCGTGCTGATCTGCCCGGCCTGGATCGCCGCGTCGATCTTCTCGGGTGCGAAGTAGATTTCGTGGTCGAGCTCCTGCCCCGATTCCTGATCCAGCCCCGACATCGCCGCCTTGACGGTGGAGTGGACCGCGCCCCAGTCGCTCATCACCCAGCCGGTATAGCCCCAGTCGCGGCGCAGCACGCCGGTGAGCATGCGCGCGCTCTCACAGGCATAATCGCCTTCGATGCGGTTATAGGCGCACATCACCGAGCCGGGCTTGCCGGCCTGGATCGCGATTTCGAAGGCGAGCAGGTCGCTCTCACGCAAGGCTGCTTCGTCGATCCGCGCGTTGAGCACGGTGCGGCCGGTTTCCTGGGCGTTCAGGATGAAATGCTTGATCGTCGAGACGATGTGGTTCGACTGGACGCCGTCGATCGCCGCCCCGGCCAGCGTGCCGGCAAGGATCGGATCCTCGCCGAGATACTCGAAGTTGCGGCCGTTCCACGCATCGCGGGTGAGATTGACGCCGCCGGCGAGCAGCACGTTGAAGGTCTTGGCGCGCGCCTCCGCGCCGATCATCGCGCCGCCCGCGCGGGCCAATTCAGGGTCGAAGGTCGCGGCGGTAGCGAGGCCCGAGGGCAACGCCGTCGCGACGTCGCCCTTGCGCTGCTCGACCTGGTTGGCGACGCCGAGGCTCGCGTCGCTCTCGCGCAGCGTCGGAATGCCGAGCCGGGGGATGCCGGGGACATAACCGGCCGAGGGAATCATGTCCGCCGGGGCGGGCTGCGCGCGCGGCGGAAACAGGCCGTGGATCAGCTGCAGCTTTTCGGCATGCGTCATCGCGCGGACCAGCGCGGCGGCGCGCGCTTCGGGCGCCAGCTTGCTGTCCTGCCATGCCGGCGGCGCACTCTGCGCAAAGGACGCCGCGGGCGCGGTACCGGTCAGGAGAAGCAAGGCAAGGGCGCGGGCAGCGTTCATCGGCGCGAAAGTTCCTGATGCGGAGGGAGGGGTGCGGCCCGAAAAATGCGGCCGCCGTCCATCGGGGCGGACGACGGCCGCAGGTAATCCGCCCTTGAGGAGGGGGCCGGAACCGGAAAGCGCATAGCGGTGGGGAGGCGCGTCGGCGCAGTCGCGCGGCGAACGGCAGCAATGCCCGGCATGTCCTCTCCCCCGTTTCGACCCGCATTATTACGGGCTTGTATTTTCTGACAGCGATGTCTGGATCGATCTGACATCGATGTCAAGCATAAAGCCGATCCGCATTGCCTGGGGCGCAACGGCCGCTAAGATTCCGGGGTGGCATCGAACTCCCTAACCTCCCCGGCATCGGACATGGTCGCACGGCTGTTTCGCCGCTCGATCGGCATCTTCTTCATGGGCGGCTTCGTCACCGCGCTGGTCGGGCTGCTGGTGCCGCGGCTGACGCTGATCGACCGGCTCGACTATACGCGCGCGGCGCTGGTCCAGTTCGCCTTCCATTCAAGCTATCTGCTGTTCGCGCTGCCGATCACCGCGCTGCTGGTCCGCACCGGCTATATGCGCGCGATCGCCGCGGGGCTGGCGGTAATGGCCTGCGCCTGCGTGGCACTGGGCGGCGCGGCGTGGATCGGCAGCTATCCGCTGCTGCTGCTGGCGCTGCTGAGCCTGTCGACCGGCATCACCTTTCTCCAGATCGCCGCCAATGTCGTGCAGCCCTTGGTCGCGACCGAGGGCGGCGGCGCGGCGCGGCTGACCCTGCTCCAGGGGTTCAACTCGGTCGGCACCGTGCTGGCGCCGCTGATCGGCGCGGGCTTCCTGCTCCAGCTCGGCGCGATGGGGCGAGTGCCGCTGGCGCTGCCGTTCCTTGCGTGCGCGCTGGTGCTGGGCTGGCTGTGCCTCGTCTTCTGGCGGGCACGCGACCTGCTCGCGTCGTACCCCGCCCCGCAGCGGCTGCCGCTGGCGGCGCTCGGCCGGGTGCTGCGCCAGCCGCGCCTCGCCTGGGGTGCGCTCGCGATGTTCGGCTATGTCGGCGCGGAGGTGACGATCGGCAGCCTGCTCGCCAATTATCTCGCGCTGCCGACGATCCTCGCCATCGATCCGGCGAGCGCGGGGCGGCTGGTCAGCCTCTATTGGGGCGGGGCGATGCTCGGCCGCTTCGCCGGCGCGCTGGGGCTGGCGCGGATCGCCCCGGCGCGGCTGCTCGCGGGGGTGGCGCTGGGGGCGGTGCTGCTGGTCGGCATCGCGAGCGGTACGCCCGGCGTCATCGGCGCGGCGGCACTGATCGCGGTGGGGCTGTGCAACGCGATCATGTACCCGACGATCTTCGCGCTGGCGCTGCCCGAGGATCGCGGCCTCGCCGCCTATGCCTCGATGATCCTGTGCATGGCGGTGGTCGGCGGCGCGGTGGTGCCGCTCGCCACCGGTGCGCTGGCCGACCAGCTCGGGCTCGCCGCCGCGCTGGTGCTGCCGCTGCTGTGCTATCTGGGGATCGCCGCCTTCGCATGCATGATAGCGCTATCGCCGGCGAGGCGATAAGACTGCGCACGCATGAAGCCGCTCACCCTCAAGGACGTCGCCCGGCAGGCGGGCGTTTCGCCCAAGACCGTCTCGCGCGTGATCAACGGCGAGGCCTATGTTCGCCCCGAGGTGCGCGCAGCGGTGCAGAAGGTGGTCGACGAACTCGGCTATCGTCCCAACGCCTTCGCCCGCGAGCTGTCCAGCGCCCGCTCCTTCCTGCTCGGCCTGTATTTCGACGACCCGGCCTCGGCCTATGCCGCCGATGTCCAGCGCGGCGCGCTCGCGCGCTGCCGGGCGCTCGGCTACCACCTCGTCGTCGAGCAGGTGACCCGCGACCGGCCCGGCTGGCTGGCGGAGTGCGAGGCCTCGCTGCGATCGATGCGGCTGGGCGGCGCGATCCTCACGCCCCCCTTGTGCGACTGGCCCGAGCTGCTCGACCTGTTCGCGCGGATGGAGGTCGCCGTGGTGCGGATCTCGCCGGGCGACGTCGACGAACACACCGCCGCGGTGGAGATGGACGAACGCGGCGCCGCCCGCGAGCTGACCGAGGCGCTGATCGCGCTCGGCCACCGCGACATCGGCTTCATCCAGGGCAATCCCGAACACCATGCCGCCGCCCGCCGCCAGGAAGGCTTCGAGGCGGCGATGACGGCGGCGGGCCTCGCGCTGCGCCCCGAGCGGACGCTGCCCGGCGACTTCACCTTCCGCTCGGGCCTCGCCGCGGGCGAAACGCTGCTGTCGGGCCCGGACCGGCCGAGCGCGATCTTCGCAGCCAATGACGAGATGGCGCTGGGCGTGCTGGTCGCGGCGATGCGCGCCGGGATCGTGGTGCCCGACCAGCTCTCGATCGCCGGGTTCGACGATGCCGCGATCGCGCGCATGGCCTGGCCGCCGCTCAGCACCGTCCACCAGCCGCATGTCGAGATGGCGGCGGCGGCGGTGGAGCTGCTCACCCGCCCGGCCGAGGGGCGCAAGGCGACGCCGTCGCTGCGCCTGCCCCATACGCTGACGCTGCGCGACAGCACCGGCCCCGCCCCCGCGTCAGAAACCGAGCGATAGCGCCAGCGTGACCCCCCGGCGCGCATGCGCGGCGCCGCGGTAGAAGTCGGTGCCCGGTGCCCCGCCGGTCCAGGCGAGCTGGGCGTCGATCCGCCCGAAGCGCCTCGCCACGCCCAGGCTGTAATCGAACTGCGTCCGATCCGTGCTGTAGCGCGGCACGGTCCCCAGAAACTGCATCGCGCCGCCATGGGCGAGCAGCCGCCAGCCAGGTGCGGGGCGCACCACACCGTCGAGCGTGGCGTAGAGCGTCGCGGTGTCGCGCCACAGATAGTCCGGGGAATAGTGCAGCCGCGCCGAAAGGCTGCGGCCGCCGATGCCGAGATAGGCTTCGGTATAGCCCGATCCGGGCGGGGTGGTGGCAGCGCTGCGGAACTCGCGCCGCGTCACGCCGACATCGAGCACGCGCCCGCCGGGCAGCCGCCAGGCATAGCCGGCATCGACGCCCGCCGAGACCAGCGTCACGCCCTGCGGCAGCGCCGCCGCGGTGGCCGAGGCATCGGCGTAGAGGCCCGAGCGATCGTCATAGCCGAGCGACAGCGTCGCGGCAGGGCGGCCCTCGCTGATGCTGCGCCCGCGCCAGCGCTCGTCGTTGGTGACCGAGATCTGCCCGCTCCACTGCGCCCGCGCCGGGACCGCGCCCAGCAGCGCGAGCGCCAACAGCGCCTCAGCGACGCAAACCTGCGCATTTCGCCTTTCCCACCACGCTCGCACAGGCATCGATCTCTCCGCCGCCGGGTCTAGCAGAAACGAGCGCGGGTCGTCTGCCCGGTACATGCTCTTCGCGGATCAGCGCGATCAGCCCGCTCACCTCGGCGGCGGCATAGGAGGAACCGCTTGCCAGATACCAGCGGCCGCCGGGCTGCGTCGTGGGGATGTCGCGACCAGGCGCGGCATAGGGGCCGCCCGCCTGCCCCACCGCCGACTCCGCCACCGCGATCACGCCGGGCATCGAGGCCGGGAAGCCGCCGCCGGGCAGCTTGGGATCATAGGCCGCGACCACCGTCGCCCCGCGCGCGACGCCGATCCGCAGCAGCGTCTCGAGCAGCCGGCTCGGCGGCCCGGCGAGGCTGAGGTTGATCACGTCGGCGCGCTGCTCGACCGCGAAGCTCACCGCGCGGGCGAGGCTGAGGCTGTCGCAGAGCGTCGCGGCGCCCGCCCCTGCCCCCTGCTCCGCACAGGCGCGCAGCGCGAGCAGCCGGGCGCCGGGCGCGATGCCGACGATGCCCACGCCATTGTCCGGCCGCGCCGCGATCACGCCGGCGATGCCGGTGCCGTGCCGTTCCGCGGCGGCGCCGGCGCCGTCGACGAAGTTGCGCTCGACCGCGACCTGCCCCGCCAGATCCGGATGCCGGGCATCGACCTGGCTGTCGATCACCGCGATCCGCGCGCGCCGCCCGGTGGCGGTGCGGTGGAGCATCGCCAGGTGCCAGGCGTGTGCGGCGGGTTGGGCCGGGTAGAGCGGATCATTGGGCGTCGGGTCGCCCTGGGCCTCGAAGGTCTCGATCGGCTCCGACCATTCCACGGCGGGATCGCGCGCGACCTGCGCGGCTGCCTCGGCCGGGGCGCGGCCCCTGGGGACGGTCAGGATGAAGCAGTCGATCCCGATGATCGGCATCGGCCAGTTGCCGGCGAGGCGCAGCCCGTTGCGCCTGGCCACCGCGGCTGCGATCCGCCGCCGCGCCGCCGCCGACTGGTCCTCGCCATAGCCGCCGCCATAGCCGCTGCCGGCACGGAAATGCGCAGGAGCGAGGCGGAGCATCATCAGGATGCGCGGGGCGTCGTCCGCGGCAGCGCGCGCCTGCACGGGCGCGGCCGCGAACAGCGCGAGCAACAGCACCGCGCCCAGCCACCTCATGGCGCGGCGTCGACCGGCTGCACCAGGGTGACCCCCGCCTGCGCCCGCAGACGGGCCAGCGCGGCCGCGCGCTCGCCCGGCGCGATGGCGAGCAGATAGGCACCCGCCGCGGTCGGCCCGTCGACCAGCCGCGCGCCCGAGGCTGCGATCGCCTTGCGCAGCGCCGGCTCGCGCGTGTCTGGCGCGAACATCACCAGGATGTTGCCCGCCCGTCCCTGCTGCGGCGCGCCGAGCGCATGATAGGATGGCGGGGTGGCGACCGATGGCGCCTGGCGCTGGAGGTGCAGCACCACGCCGACGCCGAGCACCAGCACCGCCGCCTGCGCCGCCAGCATCCAGCCGGCGCGGCGCAGGAAACGCTTCGGCAGCTGCGCCGGTGCTTCCGGCCGGGCAAGCTCGGCCATCATGCGCTCCCAGCCGGCGGCACTCGGCGCGGGCAGATCCGCGACGGCGCCGTGCAGCCGTCGCTCGGCGGCGAGTTCCTCGCGGCATTCGGCACAGTCGGCGAGATGCGCGTCGACCAGCAACCGGTCGCCGGGCTCGATTTCCCCGGTGACGTACCAGGGCAGCAGCAGCATCGTCGCCTCGTGGGGATCGCCGCGCAAATGGAGTAGGTCGCCCATCGTCTAGATCCAGTCCGCCAATTCGCCCGCCATCGCACGCCGCAAGTGGCGCCGGGCATGGAACATCCGCGTCTTCACCGTATCGACCGGACATCCCAGAATCTCGGCAATCTCGCGATAGCCGATCTCGTGAAAATAGGTGAGGTCCACCACCGCGCGGTGTTCGGCCGAAAGCACGCCCATCGCCCGCTGCAGCGCCTGGCGGGTACGATCGCGCGACAGCCCCGCGTCCGCGCTGCTGTCATCCGCGACTTCGGCAAGCATCGCCGCGTCCTCGGCGGCGGCAAGCGGCTCGCGGGCCCGGGCGCGCACCGCCTTGCGATAGGCGATGGCGAACAGCCAGGTCGACAGCCGGCTGGCGCCGGTAAAGTCGCTCGCCTTCTGCCACAGCACCATCAGCGTGTCGTTGACGACTTCCTCGACCAGCCCCGGCGAGCGCAGCAACGAGCCGACGAAGCGGGCGAGCCGCGGCTGGTAGCGACGATAGAGCTGCTCGAACGCCCGCAGGTCGCGCGCGCGCACCGCGGCGACGAGGCCCATTTCCTCGTCGTCCTGCCGTGCGGTCGGTCGCCGGGCCTGATGGTCGTTCTGTGTCACGCACCTGCCCTCGCTCCCCCTTAGTGGGGTGTAGGGGAGCGAAGGTTCAATCGGTGCGGCCCGAGGTGCAATTTTTCGCCGGCCGGGTGGTTTTGCGCGCCCGGCCGGCGATGACCGGTCAGGCGAGCGCGAGGGTCGCCTGGCGGCGGCGGCGATAGCGGAGCATGCCGCCGGCAGCGCCGGCGCCGAGCATCAGCATCGCCCAGCTGGCCGGTTCGGGCACGGCGGCGGCGAGCGTGGCGTTCTCGGGCGCGAAGTCGCTGATCTGGGCGTTGTTGCCGAAGCCGGTACGCGGCCACAGGTTGAAGCCGTATTTGCCCGGCGCGAAGCCGGTGCTCGGCAGCAGCGACAGCGGCACCTTCACGGTCAGGATGTTGCCGGCGATCGCCACCCAGTTCGCATCGAGCGCGGTGCCGCCGATCGCGCCGGTGCCGTCCTTCTGCACCACGATCGCCTGGTCGAAGATCACATTGCCCTGGCC
Organism: Sphingomonas sp. ABOLE; assembly: GCF_003950455.1. NCBI lineage: Bacteria > Pseudomonadati > Pseudomonadota > Alphaproteobacteria > Sphingomonadales > Sphingomonadaceae > Sphingomonas > Sphingomonas sp. ABOLE. The sequence continues at coordinate 38,154 of NZ_QQWY01000022.1, read as the reverse complement.
GATCCCGCCGAACGGCCGGATCGCGCCCTTGCCGGTGTTGACGCCGAACACATAGAAGCCCGGCGTACCGGGGGTGATCGCGCCGGCGAAGGTGGTGCCGAGCGTGAACAGCTGGGCGGTGGAATCATAGCTCACCGAAAAGCTGGTGACGTCGAGATCGGCGAGCTTCGGACCGGTATAGCCGGACAGGAAATCGCCGGTCGCGTCGGTGACGGTCTGGGTCTGGGCCAGCGCAGGCGCGGCGGCGAGCGAGACGAGCGCGGCTGCGCCCAACAAGATACGCATCAATTGGTTCTCCCTTGATTGGTCCGATCCGGTGCACAGGGGCGGACACCGGATCGGACACGCACGTCGGCCTCGGCCGCACACAGGGGGAACGCCGCGGCCGGAAGCGTTCGCATGCCGTCAGTGCCGGGACCGGGGGGAATGGTTCAAAGCGGATTAACTTTTTGCGGGCGATGTGCCGGGCCGCGCTTCCGTGTCGTCGATGCAACCGACGCCATCGGCCGCGGTTGATGCTTCCGTCCGGGGCCCCGGTCGTGTCGAAGGAGAGTATCATGGCGGAAATGACGTTGGAATCGCTGGCGAAGAAGATGGGCAAGATCGACTTCGGCATGCTCTCCACGCGGACCGACGGGGGTGCCATCGCGAGCCGCCCGATGAGCAACAATGGCGAGGTCGAGTATCGCGGCGACAGCTATTTTTTCAGCTATGACAGCGCGCGGACCATCGCCGACATCGAGGCCGAACCGAAGGTGGGCCTCACCTTCACCGGTGCGACGGGGCTGCTTGGCGGCCCGCCGCTGTTCATCGCGGTCGAGGGCGATGCCGATCTGGTGCGCGACAAGGCGCAGTTCGCCGAGCATTGGACCAAGGATCTCGATCGCTGGTTCGAGCAGGGCATCGACACGCCGGGCGTGGTGATGATCCATGTCCGCGCGCGCCGGCTGCATTATTGGAATGGCAGCGACGAGGGCGAGATCGCGCTCTGAGGTTTGCGCCCCGGCGCCGCCCCATAATCGGTAGCGGCGCCGGAGCGCGGATCTTCAGGCCTGCTGCTGCCAGCCCCCGCCGAGCGCGCGGAACAGGTTGACCTGCGCCTCGGCGATCGCGGCATCCGCCGTCGCCAGCGCCGCCTGCGCGTCGGCGAAGGTCCGCTCGGCATCGAGCAGGTCGAGCGAGTTGATGTCGCCCTCGGTCTGGCGCGCGCGGGCGATCCGCACCGCCGCCTCGGCTTCGTTCAGTGCCGCCTGGAGGGCAGTACGCCGCTCCAGCGCGCGGCCGTAGTTGGACAGCGCGGTCTCGGTTTCCTGCAGCGCGGTCAGCACCGTGCCGTCGAAGCCGGCGAGCGCGGCGCGGCTGTCGGCCTCGGCCGCCGCGATGCGCGCGCGCGCCGGCGCCGGATTCACCGTCCAGTTGATCAGCCCGCCGACCAGCCAGCGCAGCGGCCCTGCCCCGAAGATGTTGCCGAAGTCGTTGCCGGTGGATCCGCCCGACCCGCCCAGCGAGATGCGCGGATAGAGATCCGCCGTGGCGATACCGATCCGCGCCGTTGAGGCCGCCAGCCGGCGCTCGGCGGCACGTACGTCCGGCCGCCGGGCGAGCAGCGCCGCGCCGTCGCCGACCGGGATCGGCTGGTCGAGCCGCAGCGTGGTGTGGCGCTCCCGCGCCTCGGCGGGCAGCTCGGCGGGGGTCTTGCCGATCAGCGTGGCGAGGCGGAACAGCGCCGCGTCGCGCTGGGCGGCGAGCGCGGGCACGTCCGCCTGGCGCTGGTTGCGCAGCGCGGCGATGCGGGCGACGTCGAGCCGGGTCGCCAGGCCGACGTTGCGGCGGCGCTGGGTGAGGTCGATCGACTGGTCGAGCAGCGCGACGATCCGCTCCGCCACCGCCAGCCGCTCGGCCGAGGACACCGCGTCGGCATAGGCGCGTGCGGTATCGGCCGCGACGATCACGCGGACGGCGTCGGCATCGGCCTGCGCCGCCGCGACATCGCCGCGCGCCGCCTCGACATTGCGCGCGATGCGGCCGAACAGATCGACCTCATAGGAGACGTTGAGGCCGACATCGACCTGCCAGTCTTCCTGGCCGAAGCCGATCGGGCGCTGCGCCTGCGCCAGGCGGCCGTAATTGGCGCTGGTGCTGGCGGTCGCCTGGGGCAGCCGGTTCGAAGTTGCGCCGCGCAACGTCGCGCGGGCGCGCTCGATCCGGGCGACCGCGACGCGGATGTCGGTGTTGGCGGCGAGCGCTTGCGTCACCAGCCGGTCGAGCACCGGATCGTTGTAGAGCCGCCACCAGCCCTCCTGCACCGGCGCGGTCGAGACCGCCGGGGTGGTGGAGAGAAACGCGCCGGCGGCGCTCTGCGGCCGGGCGGGTGCCGTGTAGTTCGGGCCGGCGGCGCAGGCGGAAAGCGCCAGCGCCGAGACTGCGGCCATGATCGAAGCCATGCGTTGCATGCGAAATCTCCTGCGGCAGGCGCATGGGGAGCGCCCGCCGGTTGGTTCAGTTTACTCGGCCGGCTGGAGCTGCTGGTGGTCGCCACCCGGCCCGCGCCGCCGGGCGAGCCGCGTGCCAGCCGCGCGGCACACCACGTAGAAGGTCGGCGTGAACAGCAGGCCGAAGCCGGTGACGCCCATCATCCCGAAGAACACGGCGGTACCCAGCGCCTGGCGGAGCTCGGCACCCGCGCCGCTCGCGATCAGCAGCGGCACCGCGCCGAGGATGAAGGCGAAGCTCGTCATCAGGATCGGCCGCAATCGGTCCTGCGCCGCGCGCACCGCGGCTTCCACCGGCGACAGCCCGTCGCGCACTTCCGCCTGGTGGGCGAACTCGACCACGAGGATCGCGTTCTTGGCGGCGAGCGCGATCAGCACGACAAGCCCGATCTGCGTCAGCACATTATTGTCCATGCCGCGCAGGTTCACGCCTGCCATGGCCGCGAGCAGGCACATCGGCACGATCAGGATGATCGCCAGCGGCAGCGTCAGGCTCTCATATTGCGCGGCGAGCACCAGGAAGACGAACAGCACCGCCAGCGCGAACACGAGGCCCGCGGTGCTGCCCGCCATCTTCTGCTGATAGGCGATGCCGGTCCACTCGCCCGCATAGCCGGCCGGCAGTTCGGCCGCGAGCTTCTCCATCGCGGCGAGCGAGGCACCCGAGCTGTAGCCCGGCGCGGTATCGCCATCGACTTCCACCGCCGGGAACAGGTTGTAGCGCGTCACGCGATACGGCCCCGTCTTGTTCTCGAAGGTCGCGACCGATCCGATCGGCACCATGCCGCCGGCGTCCGAGCGCGTCTTGAGGTTGGCGATGTCGGCCTCGGTCGCCCGGAAGGGCGCGTCGGCCTGCGCGGTTACCCGGTAGGTGCGGCCGAGCATGTTGAAGTCGTTGACAAAGGCCGAGCCGAGATAGACGCCCAGCGCTTCGAACACCCGCTCCGGCGGCACGCCCAGCATCTCGGCCTTGCGGCGGTCGATATCGGCGAAGACGCGCGGCGTCGCGGTGTTGAAGAAGGTATAGACCTGGGCGAGCCCCGGCGTCTTGTTGGCTTCCCCGATCAGGCCGAAGGCGGTGTTGCCCAATGCCTGATAGCCGTGCTCGGCGCGGTCCTGCACCATCAGGCGGTAGCCGCCGGCCGAGCCGATGCCCTGGATGAGCGGCGGCGGGACCACGAGCAGCATCGCCTCGTTGATGTCGGCGGTGCGCTTGCGCGCCTCGGCCATGATGCCGGCCAGGTCGACGCCCAGCTTCTTGCGCTCCTCGAAGCTCTGCAGCGGCACGTACGCCGCCGCGCTGTTCGGGGCGAGCGTCTGCGACGGACCGTCAAAGCCCGCGAGCATCACCGAGCCCTTCACCCCCGGGATCGGCAGGATGCGCGCGACGACCTTGCGCATCACCTCGTCGGTACGCTCGAGCGACGAGCCCGGCGGCAGCTGGATGACGGTGAGGAAGTACCCCTGGTCCTGCGCCGGGATGAAGCCGACCGGCGTCACCCAGAACATCGCGACCGTGGCGGCGATCAGGCCGGCATAGGTGACCATCATCCGCTTGGGCCGGGTGACCAGCTTGTGGGTGAGGCGGGCATAGCCGTTGCTCATCCGCTCGAAGCCGCGGTTGAAGGCGTCGGCCGCACGGCTGAACACGCGGCCGATCCGACCCTTGGCCTCGCCCTCGTGATGCTTGAGCAGCACCGCGGCAAGCGCCGGGGAGAGCGTGAGCGAGACGAGCAGCGAGATGGCAGTGGCGACCGAGATCGTCACCGCGAACTGCTTGTAGAAGGCGCCCGACAGACCATTGAGGAACAGCGTCGGCAGGAACACCGCGAACAGCACCAGCACGATCGCGACCAGCGCGCCCGACACTTCGTCCATCGAGGTACGCGCCGCCTGGAGCGGAGTCATGCCCTGCGCCAGGTTGCGCTCGACATTCTCGACCACGACGATCGCGTCGTCGACGACGATGCCGATCGCGAGCACCAGCCCGAACAGCGACAGGTTGTTGAGCGAATAGCCCATCGGCAGCAGCACCGCCATCGTGCCGATCAGCGAGACCGGGATCGCCACCACCGGGATGATCGCCGCGCGCCATTTCTGGAGGAACACGATCACGACGAGAACGACGAGGATCACCGCTTCGCCGAGCGTATGGTACACCGCGTCGATCGACTGGGCGATGAACTCGGTGGGGTTGTAGATCACGCGATATTCGAGTCCCTTGGGGAAGGTCTTCGAAATCTCGTCCATCTCGGCCTTGATCCGCTCGGCGGCGGCGAGCGCGTTGGAGCCCGGGCGCTGGAAGGCGGCCAGGATCACGGTCGGCTGGTTCGAGAGATAGGTGTTGGAGGAATAATCGGCGGCGCCGAGCTCGACGCGGGCGACGTCGCTCACGCGGACCTGGCGGCCCTCGCTATCGGTGCGGATGACGACGCGGCCGAACTCGGCCGGAGTCTTGAGGCGGCCCTGCGTCTCGACGTTGAGCTGGAAGGCATTGCCGCTGGGGCTGGAGCCCGGCTGGCCCAGCGAGCCCGCCGCTACCTGGATGTTCTGCCCGCGCAGCGCCTGGACGATGTCGCCGGCCGTGAGGTTCAGCGCGGCGGCACGGCCGGGATCGATCCACACGCGCATCGCATAGTCGCGCGCACCGAACATGCGCACGTCGCCCACGCCCTCGAGGCGCGCCAGGCGGTCCTTCACCTGGGTGAGGGCATAGTTGGAGATGTAGCTGCGATCGATCGAATTGTCGGGCGAGATCAGGTTGACGACCATCAGGAAGTCGGGGCTGGTCTTGCGCGTGACGACGCCGAGACGCTGCACTTCCTCGGGCAGGCGCGGGATCGCGACCGCGACGCGATTCTGCACCAGCACCTGCGCCGCATCGAGGTTGGTGCCGGTCTTGAAGGTGACGGTGATCGTAACGTTGCCGTCGCCGGTCGACTGCGACGACTGGTAGAGCATGTCGTCGACGCCGTTGATTTCCTGCTCGATCGGCGCCGCGACGGTTTCCGCCACGGTCTCGGCCGAGGCGCCGGGATAGCTGGCCGTCACCGTGACCGTCGGCGGCACGATGTCGGGATATTGCGAGATGGGCAGCGCGAAATAGGCGATGCCGCCCAGGATCGTGATGATGATCGCGATCACCGCCGCGAAGATCGGGCGGGTGATGAAGAAGCGTGAGAGGCGCATGGCCTTCTCCTTTCCCTGGCGGACGCGCGTGCTCGCGCCCGCGTTGGATCACGCGGACGGGCACACGGGAAACTACCTGCCGCCGGGCATCTGGGGTGCGCCCGGCGGCAGTTCGGTCAGCGGGCGAAGGTCGCCTGGCCCGTGACCGGAGCGGAGACGACCGGCGCGTCGGTCGCAGCGTTCGGCGTGATGGTGCCGGCCTTGGGCTGCACCTTGCCGCCGGGCTGCGCCATCTGGGTACCGGCGATCACCACCTTGTCCTGGGGCGCTAGCCCGGAGCGGACGATGCGGAGGCCGTCGACCACCGGGCCGAGCACCACCGGCTTGGGCACCACGGTACCGTCGGCGCCGACGGTGAGCACCAGCTTGCGCGCCTGGTCGGTCTGGATCGCGGCATCGGGCACCAGCAGCGCCTGCGCCTTGCCGCCGGCGGCGAGCCGCATGTTGCCGAACATCCCCGGCGTCAGGAACATGTCCTTGTTCGACAGCACCGCGCGGCCGCGGATCGTGCCGGACTTGGGATCGAGCCCGTTGTCGGTGAAGTCGATCTGGCCCTTCCAGCGATAATCGCCTTCGTCCTGCAGCCGGATCTCGACCGGGCTGGCGGAAGATCCCGCCGCACGCTTGGCCTTGAGGAACAGGGCCTCCGAGCCGTCGAAGGTGAAGTAGATCGGATCGAGCGCGTTGATCGTGGTGAGGAGCGTACCCCCCTGCCCTTCCCCGGCGGCGACCAGATTGCCGGGATCGACGCGGCGATCGGAGATGCGGCCCGAAATCGGCGCGCGCACCTGGGTGAACTCGACGTCGAGCGCACGCGCACGGACGCGGGCCTCCGCCGCGGCGACAGCGGCAGTGGCCGCGCGGACGCGGGCCTGGAGACGTTCGACATCGCTCTTCGACACGGCTTCGACGCTCACTAGCCGCTGCGCGCGGTCGAGGTCGGAGCGGGCGAGCGCCAGATCGCTCTGCGCGCTCGCCACGCCCGCCTTGGCTTCGGCCAGCGCGGCGGTGAACGGACGCGGATCGATGGTGAAGAGGAGCTGGCCCTGCTTCACCACCATGCCGTCCTTGAAGTGGATCGCGGTGACGGCGCCCGAGACGCGCGGCCGCACCTCGACGGTGCGGCTCGCCTCGAAGCGGCCGACATATTCGTCCCACTCATTCACTTCGCGGGCGAGCGGGGTGGCAACGGTAACGACGGGTGCGGCCGGCGCAGCGACGGCAGGCGCATTGCGCCCGCTCAGGCTGAAGCCGGCGGCGACCACGCCCACCGGCACGACGACCAGGGCCGCCTTCTGCCAGGTGCGCAGGCGCTTGGGGCGGCGTTCTGCCACCGCTTCGCCCTCAATGGGCGCGTGCATATTCATGTTGGTTCCCCTGATTCATCGCCGCGCGACCACGGCTGATGCTGGTGAGCAGCGTCTCCAGCTGACCGGGCGTGTAGCCGGCCGCGTGGAAGCGCTGGATTTCGGACTGGGGCACGCGGAAGCCGCGGTGCCAAGCAAGGACGGCGATGCGGCGCAGCGCCTCAAGCTTGGGGTCGGCCAGGCGCGGGTTGCCGCGCTCGCCGCCGAAGATCACGCCGAGCGCGATCGAAAGGCGGCTCGGGGCCTCCAGCGAGGACAGGCGATCGCGCTGGGCGATCGCGACGACCTGCCATTCGAGCGCGCTCAGCCTGGTTTCCTCGCGCGGCGTGGCGAGGAAGGCTGGGAGCGCGGCGGCGTTGCCGGCCATGTCGGTGAGATCGAGATATGCCATGTCATTCTCCCTCGGTTGCGCCGGCGGGGAGCAAGGCTCCGCCCTCCCGAAAAGCGCCTGTCGCGATTCCGGATGCCGGGATGAATTCTTCTGGTCGTGCGCCATGGTCCGCAGCGATGCCTCGCCGCGCCCCACTGCCGGAAGGCAGCGCCCGTTACGTCGTTGCTATGGAAGGATCGAGCCTAGGGCTCACCCCGTTTCTTGCGTGCAAGCTGGCGCATGTCCGCGTCTCCGTCTGCCCGCGCCCCGATGGGGCGGCGGATCACTTTCTATACCATCCGGTATATAAGTCGCGCTGCGGTGCGTCAACAGCCTTTTTATACCGGCCGGTATTTTTCGGAGCAAGAGCGATTTTCGAGTGCGAAACGTTTTCTTTTCACGTCGCTGCCCCACGGCCTGCTGGGCCCATCGCGATGCGGGCGAGGCGCGTCCAAGACCGTCGCGCTCGCGGATCAGCTTGCCTCGGAAGTAGGGGAAGGCACCGCGGCCATAGCCTGGTCTCGCAGCAGCACGGGGGAACCGGCGTCGGGCCGGCTGTTCCCGAAGGCCCGGTCTAGCGAAGGGCCGGCTTCAGCGCGCCGGCCACATCGACAGGCTGGTCTGCACGAGCCGCTCGAGATCGGCACAGCTGGTGCCCGCGCCGCCCTGCAGCGCGATGCCCTGGATCAGCGCGATGATATAGGAGGTAAGCCCCTCCGGATCGGCATGCGGCGGAAGATCGTCTTCGGCCTTGGCGCGCTCGAACCGCTCGACGATCGCGCGCTTGGCGGCCTCGCCCCGCTTGAGCACTTCCTCGCGGATCGACTCGGCCTCGGCGCCGCATGCCACCGAATTGATCACGCCCATGCAGCCCTTGGGATCGCTGGTATCCCGCTGACGCTCCAGCGCCCCGCGCAGCAGCGCTTCCGCCACGCCGCGCGCGGTCGGCGCTTCCAGCGCCCGGCCGATATAGCACATCTTCTCGCGCTCGTAGAGCTCCAGCGCCTTGCAGAACAAGGATTCCTTGTTGCCGAACGCCGCATAGAGGCTGGGGCGGGTGATGCCCATCGCCTCGGTCAGGTCGGTCAGCGAGGCACCTTCATAGCCCTTGGTCCAGAAGATGCGGAGCGCCGCCGTCAACGCCTCGTCGACGTCGAACTCACGGGGGCGACCCTTGGCTACGGTACAGGCAGCGGTTTTCATAACGAGCGGTATATAACCCCGACGACGGCCGATTGCCAGTACGCGTATTTCCGCGCGCCGCAAAGGGTGCAAGCGCCGGGTGGCGACAGCTGCGCCGCCACCCGGCAGCGCATTACGGACGAACGCCGCGCACGCCGTTGAGTACCGCGAGCGCCGCGATGCCGAGAAACGCGGCGCTGGTCCAGGGCCGCGCCTTGGCGAAGCTCTTGGCCTTTTCGGTGATCGGGGCGTCACCCGAGAAATGGGCGCGGATGTCGTCGGTCAGCGCGGTCTTGCCGTTCGACACGGTCTTGGCGGCGTCGGTGGTCGCTTCGGTCATGCGTCGTCTCCGTGGTTGGGGGCGCAGTGCCCCGCACCCGCCCTCAACGCCCGCGACCGCCCGGGTTTCCGTACAAAACAAAGGTCCCGGCCTTGCGACCGGGACCAGGAGATCGTCGGGGGGACGAACGGGTCAGAAGTTGAGGCGCACGCCGATGCGATAGGTGCGGCCGATCGTGTCGTAGAGCGCCGGGTTGACGTCGAGACCGGTGTTGGTCTGCGGCGCGGGGACCGGATCGACGTTGAACAGATTGTCGACCTTGAAATAGCCCTCCAGCCCGCGGGTGACCTTGTAGGAGCCGCCGACGTCCACGTAGAAGGCGCCGGGCATGAAGTTGCGGCTGATCGTCGGGTTGTTGCCGGTCGAGACCGGGCAGCCGCTCTGGCACTCGACATATTGGTTGCCGAAATTGCCGTCGGAGAACCAGCGCTCCTGCACCAGCAGGCTGAACGTGTCGGTGTCGTAGGTCTGGATCGCCAGCCACTTCCAGTCGGGCGTCGCGCCGTTGTTGGCACCGGCATTGTCCACCGTCGCCACCCCGGCGATGCCGGCGCGGACGAGGAACTCCTGCACATGGGTGCCCAGCGCGCGGACGGTGAAGTTGCCCGGCAGCCCCAGCGGGCGCTGCCAGCGATAGCTCGCCTCGATGTCGAAGCCGCTGGTCTTCCAGCTCGCCAGGTTGAACGGCTGGACGTTGATGAAATTGCCGCCCTGGGTCGGGCTGTTGAGCACGAAGCCGCCGCAGAAGGCCTGGTTGCCCTCGAAGCAGAAGCGGACGATCTGGTCGGGCGACAGCGTCGAGACGACCCCGCTCAGCTTGATCGTGTAATAGTCGAACGACAGGCTCAGCCCCGGCAGCCAGGTCGGGTTGGCGAGCGTGATGCCGACTTCGGTGTTGCGCGCGATTTCGGGCTTGAGGTTGGGGTTGCCCACGGTGTTCTGGAACGCCTGCACGGCGACGTTGCGGAACGGATCGTTGAAGTTCGGCAGCGTGGTGACGGTGGGCGCGGCGAACAGCTCGGACAAGTTCGGCGCACGCACGTCGCGCGAAGTGACCGCGCGCAGGCGGATGCCGTCGATCGGAGTCGACCAGGTGCCGCCGACCTTCCACGCCCAGACCGAGCCCGAGGTGCTGTAATGGGTGTAGCGCGCGGCCGCGTTCAGATTGGCGCGACCGAGGCTCTCGCTGTCGAGCAGCGGCAGGTTGGTTTCCGCCGAGAACTCGTAGACATTGTACTTGCCGCCGCCATTCTTGTAGTTGCCCGCGGCCCAGTTGCTGCCCTGCGCCTGGTTGAGCAGCGGGTCCACGGGATAGGCGGCGCTGTTGGGGCTGGTCGCGCCCGCGCCATAGGGATCGGCGTTCACCCGGTAGAATTCGCGGCGATACTCGCCGCCGATCGCCAGGCTGAGCGGACCCGCCCAGAGGTCGATCAGATTGCCCGAGATATTGGCGCTCACCACGTCCTGGGTCAGCTTGGTGTGCTGGAACGGGCCGTTGGCCGGAGCGACATAGGCCAGCGCCGAGGCGGAGGGCGCGAAGCCGCCGAACACGTTGATCGGCTGGCAGCCCGCCGCGCGCGCCACCGGATCGGCGCAGACGATCGCGCCGTTGAGCGCGATCGCGTTGGTCGCCGCGACATAGCGGTTCTGCAGCACGATGTCCTGGACGTTGATGTCCGCGATCGTCTCACCATGCTCGTAATAGGCGTCATAGTTCCACTCGCCGCCGGCGGCCGAGAACTTGCCCTTGGCGCCGAGCACGCCGCGATACTGGCGACGATCGGTATAGACCTGGGGATCGGGGAAGGCGCCGTTGCTGGTGCCGAAGTTGAACTGGGTGATCCCCGCCGTCGCGCAGCGATCGCGCACCAGCTGCGGCAGATAGGGGTTGGAACACTGCACGGTCAGGTTCGGGCGGTTATAGCCCGGGCTCGGCTGGTTGTTGGTCTTGACCTGGCCGATGTTCAGCGTGCCGTAGAATTCGTTGCCCGGCGCGAAATCATAGCCGATCCGCGTATAGCCGACGACGCGCTGCAGCTTGGAGACGAGCGACGCGCCCGACCCCGGCGCGCCGGTGAGGTCGCCGCCGACGCAGAAGCTGTTGCCCGGATAGCAGTTGCTCACCCGGCCGTTGCCGAGCGGCTGGCCGCCCGAGCCATACTGGAAGTTGTACGGGTTGCCGGCGGCATCGAAGGCGATGCCCTGGAGCGGGCCGTTGTTGATCAGGCCATAGCGGGCGTACTGATAGGGCTGGGCATAATCGCTGTAGACGAACTGCGGCGATCCGCCGGTGGTGACGCCGGTGTTGAGCAGCGTCGTCGCCTTGTACCAGTCGCGGCTGCGGGCGAGATCGGTGCCGAAGTCGCCGGGGCCTACGCCGCCGTCATGGGCATATTCGCCGCTGACGATCAGGTGCAGCCTGTCGCCGGCGAACGATCCGCCCCAGGCCCCCTGCGCCAGGATCTGCTTGTTGTCGCCATAGGTGGTGATGCCGCCCAGCACATTGGCCTTGAAGCCGGTGAAGCGGGTGTCGGTGATGAAGTTGACCACGCCGCCGACCGCGTCCGAGCCATAGGTGGCCGAGGCGCCGCCATTGACCACGTCGACGCGCTTGACCAGCAGCTGCGGGAACAGGCTGATGTCCGGCACGCCGCTGACGTTCGCGGCGGCGACTCGCTGGCCGTCGAGCAGAGTCAGCGTGCGGATCGGCTGGAGGCCGCGCAGCGAGAAGGAGCTGAGCCCCTGGGTGCCGCTCGAGGTGCTGAAGGTGCCGGTCGCCGCACCCGTCGAGCCCTGGAGCGATGGCAGCTGGGCGATGGTGTTGAACAGGTTCGGCTGCGCGTTGGCGGCGATCTGCTCGGCGCCGATCACCGTGGTCGGCGTCGGGGCGGTGAAGCCGCTGGCAATGATGCGCGAGCCGGTGACGACGATCTGGTCGTTCTGGTCGGTCTGGGCGGCCGTATCCGCCTGCGGCACTTCGGCGGCGGGCGCCGGTTCGGTCGTGCTGGTCTGGGCATGCGCCGCATTCGCCCATCCCATGGCCGCGAGCGCGATAAGGCTCGCGCCGCCAAGGCGCAGCTGCGATGTGAGAATGGCTTTCATGCGACGAACCCCTCCAATGTTTTCCGGGCGTTATCTGACCCGTGTCGATACTGTTGCGACGCTAGACCTGCCCAGGCTCGCAGGCATCTACGACATAGGTGGTAGACGCGGCCGTTCAGGGCCGCGTGGCGTACAGCGCATGGTGGGTAAGGATGAACAGGGTGCGCTTGTCCGCGCCGCCGAACAGGATCTGGAGCGGCCGTTCGGGCACGTCGATCCGGCCGACCTCCTTGCCGTCCGCGCCATAGACGAACACCTGCCCGTTCGCGACATAGACCCGCCCGTCCGGCGCCACCGCCACGCTCTCGCCGCCCCGGTTGGCGAAGGGCTTGAGGTTGGTGAGCGTGCCCGATGGCCCGACCGTCCCGGTATAGGTGATGTTCTCCGATCCGTTGGTAACGAACACCCGCTCGCCTTGCTTGCCGCTAATCAGGCCGTTGGCGTTGAGCGCGTGCGACCAGCGCCAGCCGACATGGTCGATCGGTCCCTGCTGCCACACCCGGAAGGCGGGCAGCGCGACGCTGCCGTCCGGCGAGACATATGCCCGCGTCTTGGGCTCCATCGCTTCCTTGGCGAACAACTCGGCCATGGTGGTGAACTGGTAGGTCTGCTGGTTCAGCTGGTCGCGGAATTCGCCGTTCGCCCACCAGTTGACCGGCAGCAGCGTCTTGGCCCCCGCCCCCGCGCCGATCGGCGTCGGTTCGATGCGGGTCAGCTGGTCGCGCGGGCCGTCCGGATCGATCGAATAGACCGCGCCCTTGGGCCCCAGCGACGACAGCACCAGCAGATGCCCCGAGGCGTCGACCGCGAGGTTCACCGGATCGAGCGCATGATCGCGGATAATTTCCAGCCCCTTGGCCTCGGTCCAGCGCTGGATCCGCTGGAAGCGGCGATCGATGAAGTAGAGCCGGCCCTGCGGATCCACCGCCGCGCCCGAGATCGAGTAGAAGCCGTCCTCCAGCTTCTCGACCTTGCCCGATGCGGGCTTCTCCGCCACCTGCCGCTCGGTCGCGCCCACGTCCAGCCGCGCGAACTCGCGCTCGCGGACCAGTTTCTTGCCCGTCACGTCCTCGATCGCATTGTCGAACGGATATTTGCTGACGCGCAGGAAGGTGCCGCAGCCCTCGTCGTCGCACGCCGCATAGCCGCTCTCGGCATTCACATGGACGTTGCGGAAGCGAATGTCCGAGGAATTGAACAGCTTCACCGCGCTCTTCGCCGGGTGGTAGCTGCGAGTGACGCGGTAGCCATGATAGTTGGCGAACAAGAGATTGCGCGAGTTGCGGATCTCGAGCGAGACGGCATCGGGGCCGTCGCCGACTTCCTGCTCGGTCTGGGGCGCCAGGAACTCCCAGTTCTGGACGTTGTCGAGCACGAACTCGTTGCGGACATGGTGCTCGACCGACATCTCGTACACATGGCCCGGCGTGCTGGTGTTGGTGACGTAGAAGCCGGCCTGGGCGAAAGTGTTGGGGCTCCACACATCGGTGAAGGTGCCGCCGCCATTGTCGGTCACCCAGATGCTCGGATATTGCGCGTCCCACCGCCCCTCGGCCACCGGATCGCCGGTGCGGCCCTGCAGGCTGCCGAGCGGCTTGCCGTCGGCGGTGGGGGTGCCGCCGCCGCCCATGATCTTGACGTCCTGCATCAGGCTGTTCGCCCCCGAGCGCCAAAGCACCGCCGAAGCGCGCGGGTTCACCCGCCCGGTGAACAGGCCGAGGCCCGAGAGAATATTGTCGCCTCCCTGCGGCGTCTCGAGGATCGGAATCACGGTGCCGAGCCCGCGATGCGCCGGGTTGTCGTCGGGGATGTAGAGCTGGGTGGTCGCCGGGTGCAGGCCGATCAGCACGCTATCGGGGCGCAGCTTGAGCCGGTCGGTCACCTTGTAGAAGCCCACGGGCAGATAGAGCACGCGGTTGCCGTCGATCGCCTTTTGCAGCGCGGCGGTGTCGTCGGTGGTGCCGTCGCCCTTCACCCCCAGCGTGCGGACATTGACCCACTCGGCCATCGGCGGCAGCGCGCGCACCGCCAGTGCCGGGCGCGCCGGCGCGCTCGCCAGCGGCTGGATTTCCGCCTGGAGGTCGGTCTTCCCCATCTCGCCCAGCTTCGGCACCTTGAGGCCATAGGAGAAGGCGCCGACGCGGTACGCCCTGCCCTTCCCGGCCACGGTCTTGCCGCTGTCGCGGAAGCGGGCGAAAATTGGGCTGTCGATCGCTACCGCATTGTCGAAGCCGACTTGCGTGAAGGCGCTGTCCTCGTTGGAGATCACCACCGCCGCCTTGGACACGCGCTCGAACCGCACGTCCTTGCCCCACAGCGAGTCCGAATAGCCGCGGTCGATCTCGATCCCCACCGGCGTGTCGCGGATCGCGACGTTGACCAGCGTCAGGTCCACCTCATGCTCGCGGATCGCCGCCTCGCGCTGGCCGTCGAACTGCGCGTCGATCAGCGTGAACTGCCAGGCGGGGGAAGTCTTTTCGGTGACGATGCCGTAGCGGCCGCCCTTGAAGGCGACCTTCTCGATCACGTTGCCGGCCTGGTAGACCCCGGCAAAGGCGCTGCCCAGGCGGAACTCCATGTGGCTGAGGAACGCATGCTGCGCCATGCGGAAGCGCACGCCCGCCGCCGCCGGATTGCCTTCCGCGATCTCGATGTCGACATTGCTCATCGAGGAATAGAAGGTGCCCGAATTGGCATCGCGGACGATCTTCTCGCGCGGCACGATGTTGGGGACCGGCACCGGCACCTTGCCCACGGCGTACTGGTCGTCGCCGCCGAACACGATCATCGTCGAGACGCCCTGCTGGAAGCCGGGTGTGCTGGCGCCGAGCAGGATCGTCGGCCGTGTCGGCCCGACGCCGTAGACGCGCACGCCTGCCGGCACGACCAATGTCCGGCTGATCCGGTAGCGGCCCGAGGGGAGAAAGACGATGCCGTGGCGGCTGGCGTCGCGCGCCTCGTCGAGCGCCTTCTGGATCGCCGCCGTGTCGTCGGTCTTGCCGTCGCCGCGCGCCTTCACCGTCACGGCACGGGGTTCGTCCGGGGCGGTGGGGAACACCGAGGCATGTTGCGCCACCGCAGGCGCGGTGAGCGAGGTCGCGACGAGCAGACCGGCCAGGAAGCAGCGCATATCCATCCCCATATTGAGCTTAGTTCTTGATTGCATGGGCTAACCCGTTGAAGGGCTGGCGGCATCTGCGACCAAGGTCGTAGTTTTCAGCATCGCTGCAGCCTTTCACAAGCGAGGCTGCCTTTCGTGTCCGGAGCCTTGCCCATGTCCGACCTGCCTGCCCGATCGCCTGCCGCTGCGGCCGTGATCGTGATGGGGGTCAGCGGCTCGGGCAAGTCGACGCTCGGTGCGCTGCTCGCCGAGTCGCTGGGCTGCGTGTTTCTGGAGGGCGATGCGTTTCACTCCGCCGAGGCGGTGGTGAAGATGCGCGATGGCACGCCCCTCACCGATGCCGATCGCTGGCCTTGGCTCGACCGGATCGGATCGGCGGCGGCCGCGTCGATCGACACCTGCGGTGTCTCGGTCGCCGCCTGCTCGGCGCTGCGGCGGGTCTATCGCGACCGGCTGCGCGCCGAGATCCCCGGCGCGGTGCAGTTCGTGCTGTTGGAGGCAGACCGCGCGCAGCTCCTCGCCCGCATGTCGTCGCGCCCGGGCCATTTCATGCCGACCAGCCTGCTCGACAGCCAGCTGGCGACGCTGGAGCGCCCGCAGCCCGACGAAAGCGTACTGATCCTGCCCGCGACCCTGCCGCCCGCAGCGCTACGCGACCGCGTCCTCGCCTATCTGGAGCAGCCCGCGCTCAGGGCATGAGCCGGCGACGCCCCTCCCCCAGATGCCAGCGCATCGCCAATGCGGCACGCTCGGGATCCTGGGCGCGGATCGAATCGACGATCACCTCATGCTCGTGGAGCATCACCGCGATGACATCCGCCGAGCGCGACCGGGAGATGTCGACGCCCGCCTGCATCACCTTCTCCACGTCCGGCCAGAGCGCGTCGAACGCCTGCTGGAAGGCGAGATTGCCGGTGGCATCCGCGATCGCGCGGTGGAGTTCGCGGTCCTCGACATGGGCAGGCGCGCTGGAGAGCAGCGCCGCGCGCAGGTCCGCTAGCGCGGTTTCCAGCACCGCCATCTGCTCGGCGGTGCGGCGGACGGCAGCGAGCCGCGCGGCTTCGGTTTCCAGCACGAAACGCACTTCGTAGCTGCCCAGCGTCGCTGGAAGCTCGGCGAGCGGCATGAACGCCGCCAGTCGCTCCGACGGGCGCCCCTTCACGAACGAGCCCGCACCGCGCCGCACTTCGGTGATCCCGTCCGAGCCGAGCCGCACCAGCGCCTCCCGGACGATCGCGCGCGACACGCCGCACATCTCCGCCAGCCGCGCCTCGGAGGGCAGCCGTGCGCCGACCTCGAGATCCTCCGCCTTGATGAGTTCGACGATCGCCGCATAGGCGTGATCGGATAGTCGCGGCTGGCTCACCGCCCCGCGCTCCGGGCCCCTGCAACCGCCATGCTCCTCCCCATCGCCTGCCGCATGTCGGCGGTAACTTATCGGACAGGTTCTAGCCATGGGCAGCCGAAATTGCCAGCCGAAACGATCGCCTTCGCCCGATGGCGCAATTTTGCACTTGAACCTGTCCTACAAGTTCGCCTACGTTAACGTTAACGAATCTGGAGGCACAGCCTCACAAAAACGGATCGGTTGGGAGGATGGGCATGCAAGCCGCAACTCAAGCACAGCAGGTTGAACGCATCGGCGCCGAGCCTTCGGCACCCCCGCGCCTGACGCCCACGCAGATGCAGGTGCTGCGCTGCGTCCATTCGGGTCTGCTCAACAAGCAGATCGCCTATGAGCTCGGCATGGCCGAAGCGACGGTGAAGGTCCACATGACCGCGGTGATGCGCAAGCTCAACGTCCGCAACCGCACCCAGGCAGCGATCGCCGCCGGTCAGTTCGGCTGGTCGCACGGCTGAGCCC
Organism: Sphingomonas sp. ABOLE; assembly: GCF_003950455.1. NCBI lineage: Bacteria > Pseudomonadati > Pseudomonadota > Alphaproteobacteria > Sphingomonadales > Sphingomonadaceae > Sphingomonas > Sphingomonas sp. ABOLE. The sequence goes on along the minus strand of NZ_QQWY01000022.1, from coordinate 21,127 downwards.
AGCTCAGGCCGAGAGCAGGCGGCGCTCCAGCAGCGCCTGGAAGTCGCGGCGCCCGTCGGCAATCAGGAACACGAACACGTGATCGACGATCACGCGGTAGATGAGCCGATAGGGGGGCGCCACCAACTGGCGGAATTCGCGAATTCCCAGCGCGTCGAGTTCGACCGGCACGCTGCCGCGATCGGGAAAGGCTTCGAGGCTGTCCACCTTCGCCAGCATCGCCTCGAGAAAGGCCTCGGCCTGTTCGGGAGAACGATTGGCGGCGATCCAGCCATGGATCTCGGCCAAATCGGTTTCCGCGCCGTCGGTGAGGTAGACCGTATAGCGTCCGCTCATGCGGCGTTGTCGGCCCTGCCCTCGCGCAGCCGGGCAATGGCATCCCGCGCGGGCGTGAAGCGGCCTGCTTCCACGTCCCGCGTGCCCAGCGCCATCAGCTTGAGCAGCGCCAGCGTTTCCTGGGTCGCCTCATAGCTTGCCACGTCCTGCAGCACGGCGCGCGCCTCGCCATTCTGCGTGATCACCAGCGGCGCGCCGCCCGCCGCCAGCCCGCGCAACACGTCCGCAGCATTGGCCTTCAAATAGCTGACAGGTTTGACCTGTTCGGTGTAGCGCATCTCGGTCTCCGACCCTTATTGACGTAATTTCAGACCATTATCGGTCTGAATATAGTCCTCATACGCTTTGATAACAATCGCGGGCCCCGATAGTTGCGCCGTTCTGGTGCCAATCTTGCCGGTTTGAACGAAATATGAGATATGTCGCATAACTCTCATTCAACCGCGCGGGGCGAGGCAAGAATGCATTCAGACATTGAACGGATCAGCGAGCTTGCCGATGCCGGCGAGCGCATGATCGAACGGTTGCGCCGCAAGGCGTTCTTACCGGAAAGCCGCAAGGGACTCTATGTCCGCTTCGGCATTGCCGAGGCGGCGCAGCTGCTCGGCTGCTCGACCAACCGCATCCGCATGGCCGAGGACGATGGGCGCCTTCCACCGCCGCCGCCGAGCGAAAACGGCCGGCGCCCCGGCTATACGGTGGAAGAACTGCTCAACATGCGGCAGGTGCTCGGCGCCTCCCCTGCCCGCGCGCCGCTCGACGTACCCGCGATCATCGCCGTGCAGAACTTCAAGGGCGGCGTCGGCAAGTCGACGGTCACGACCCATCTCGCCCATTATTTCGCGGTACAGGGCTACCGCGTGCTCGTGGTCGATTGCGACAGCCAGGCGACCACCACCACGCTGTTCGGGTTCAACCCGCATTTCAACATCACCCGCGAAGAGACGCTCTACCCCTATCTCTCGATCGACCCGACCCAGGCCGACCTGCTCTATGCGGTGAAGAAGACTCCGTGGCCGAACGTTGACCTGATCCCGTCGAACCTCGAATTGTTCGACGTCGAATATGAGCTGGCCGCGGCGGGCGCCGATGGCGGCTCGATCCTTGCCACGCGCTTCCGCAAGCTCAAGGCCGGGCTCAACGATCTCGCGCGCGACTATGACGTGGTGATCCTCGATCCCCCGCCCGCGCTCGGCACGATCAGCCTGGCGGTCATGCAGGCGGCGAACGCGCTGCTCGTGCCGCTGGCCGCCACCACGCCCGACTTCTGCTCCACCGTCCAGTTCCTGTCGATGATGGATCAGGTGCTCCACCAGCTGACCGAGGCAGGCATCGACGTCAGCTATGACTTCGTCCGGCTGATCTGCTCGAAGTTCGACGGCAACGATCCCAGCCATGCGATGGTCCGCCAGATCATGGAGCAGGCGTTCGGACCTGCGCTGCTGCCGGTGCCCATCCTCGAATCGGCCGAGATCAGCCATGCGGCGATGCGGATGATGACGATCTACGAGCTGGATCGCCCGATCGGCACCGCGCGCACCCACAAGCGGTGCAAGGCCAATCTCGACGAGGCGCTCGGCCAGGTCGAGGCGCTCGTCCGCCGCAACTGGGGCCGGGTCGCGCCGGCCAGCGAAGAGGATGTCGTCAATGAAGCGGCCTGAGCGCACCGCCGCAACCGGGCAGAAGGGCTGAACCGTGGCACGTACCCAGAAAGACTATCTCGCCGATCTGCTCGCCGAGGAAGCCGCGGCGGAAGCGGCGGCGCCAGCGCCCTCCGCGCCTGCCCCCCTCCCCTCCCCCGCTGCCGAGCCCGAGCTGCCGCCGCGGCTCGCCCGCACGCGCGGCACCACGCTGCTCGGCCGCGAATCCGCGCTTGCCCGCGTCGCGTCGGGCGAGGTGCGCCAAGTCACCCAGCTGCTGCTCGACCCGGCGCGGGTGCGGATCTGGCCGGGCAATGCCCGCGTCTATGCCGATCTCAACGAAGAGAATGTCCGCGAGCTGATCGACTCGATCGTTGCGGAGAACGGCCAGAAGGTCCCCGCCGTGGTGCGTCGGATCGAGGGCGACCCGGACCATGACTATGAGGTGATCGCCGGCACGCGGCGCCACTTCGCGATCTCCTGGCTGCGCGCCCACAGCTATCCCGACATGCAGTTCGTGGCGCAGGTCGCGCAGCTGGATGACGAAGCCGCCTTCCGCCTCGCCGACCTGGAGAACCGCGCCCGCAAGGACGTGTCGGACCTCGAGCGCGCACGCAATTATGCCGAGGCGCTCAAGGCGCATTACGGCAATCACCTCACCCGCATGGCCGAGCGGCTGAAGCTCTCCAAGGGCTGGCTGTCGAAGATGATCAAAGTGGCAGGCATTCCCGACGCGGTGATAGCGGCCTTTGCTTCCCCCGCCGACGTGCTGCTCAAGCCCGCCTATCCGCTGGCCCAGGCATTGGACGACAAGGCGGCGGCCAAGGCGATCCTCGCCGAGGCCAAGGCGCTTTCCCGCGAGCAGGGCGATCGCCGAGCAAACGGGCATGCGCCGATCGCCGCCGCCGATGTGCTGCGCCGGTTGCTCGCGGCGCCGTCGGGCCCGCAGGTTGCGGACGAGCTCTTCACCTGGACAGTGCCCGGCGGACGCACCGCGCTCAGTGTGTTGTCAGTCAACCGCCAGGGGGTCACGGTGCGGCTGCACGCCGGCTCGGGTGCCAGCCGCGACCATCTCGTCACCGCCTTCCGCGAAGCGCTAGACCAGCTCGAGCGCGAAGGCCGCGGGTTGCAGCCATGAGCGCGTTTCCCCGGGGAAACGGCCAACGGGTTCGGCACTGGTGTTTCCCCGGGGAAACACCCTCCCTGCTTCAAGCCCCCTGCCGTCGGACCCGGTTCGCGATCCAACGATCGCCATTCGTTTCCCCGGGGAAACGGCCCTCCCACACCCTGCTCCCAGAGGCTCCATGACCCAGGCCGATCGCCAGTCGATCCCCGAACAGTTCGACCTTTTCCTCCCCTATCTCGCCGACATGCCGCTGCGCGACCAGCGCGAGATGATGGAGCGCCCCTTCTTCAGCCTGGCCAAGACCAAGCGGGTTAAGCCGATCGACTACAAGAGCCCGGACGGAAAGCTGTGGGTGCATGTCTCGGCCAATCCCGATTACGGTATGGCGACGATCTGGGATGCCGACATCCTGATCTATTGCGCCAGCGTGCTCGCCGACATGGCCCGGCGCGGACGCAACGACATTCCGCGCAAGCTCCATTTGATGCCCTATGATCTGCTCCGCGCGATCGGCCGCCCCACGACGGGGCGCGCCTACGAACTGCTCGGCCAGTCGCTCGACCGACTGGTGGCAACGACGATCAAGACCAACATCCGCGCCGAGAACCGCCGCGAGGCGACCTTCAGCTGGCTCGACGGCTGGACCCAGCTGGTCGACGAACGCACCGAGCGCTCGCGGGGCATGACGATCGAATTGTCGAGCTGGTTCTACGAAGGCGTGCTGATGACCGGCGGAGTGCTGTCGATCGACCGCGCCTATTTCGACCTGACCGGTGGGCGCGAGCGCTGGCTCTACAAGGTCGCGCGCAAACATGCCGGCGGGGCAGGAGAAGCGGGCTTCGCGATCTCGATGCCGACCCTGTTCGAGAAATCGGGCGCCGAGGGGCAATATCGCCGCTTCAAGTTCGAGATCGCCAAGATCGTCGAGCGCAACGAGCTGCCGGGCTATACGCTGTCGCTCGAAACGCCGGCGGGGAAGCGCGAGCCGAGCCTGCGGATGCGGCGGCGCGGGGAGGGGGAGGAGTCGGCCACGGCGACGGTCCCACCTGCCGAACCCACCCTCGCCGCGCCGCGCCCGGAGACGCAGCCGGCAGCAGCGGAAACGCCTGTGCTTGGTGCCGAGGCACGCGCGCTGCTGCGCCGGACGGTCACCAGCCTGGCGACGCGCGGCACCAGCGGCATGCTCACCGATGCGACGCTGGAGCAGGCCCGCCGCGAATGCCCCGGCTGGGACTATCAGGACCTGCACCGCCAGTTTCGCGACTGGGTGGAGGCGGATCCGGCGCGGACGCCGGCCAATTATCAGAACGCCTTTCTGGGGTTCGTGCGCCAATGGCACGCCCGCAACAAGCACCAGCTGCGCTGAGGGACAGGGCGGTGCGGCGCGCGGTCCGTTCCCGAAGTGTCGGGCGGAGATACCGCAGGGCAGAAAGCGTCGCCATTTGGGAGACTGGTTTGAACCACTTTATCCACAGCCGCCCTCCAACTGATTCAACCGTGGGATACTGCACGTGCAAACGCATCATAAATCAGGTGCGCTACACCGCCTTTCGACCCTTCGGGAACGACATTCGACCCTTCCGGAACCCTCTATCGACCTTTCGGGAACGGCAGCGTCGACCTTTCGGGAACGGATACTCGATACAATGGGAACGCGGCCTTCGCGCGAATCGTGGAGTCACCGCGATTCGGCGGGTCAAGCGCGTCGCGTAACTCCGTAACGACTCAAGAAACCCTCTAACCAGGCACCGAGCTTTCTCCTTTAGATGAAGAGAAAGAGAACGAGGGGAAGGCGCGGATCAACATGCTAAGCCACAGAGGCTCGTTCCACACGGCCACCGCGAAGCCGGGCGCAACAATAATATACATCAACCGCCAGCAACTAGTTGAAGGCAGGGGCATTATCCACGCATGCCCGCCTATCGCTTCCGCCTCTGCACCCCGGATCGCCACCCCCACACTGCCGAGCGTCGCGAATTGCCCGATCTGCGTCAGGCGCTGATCGCCGGCCACAGCCTCGCCCGTGCCCTGCTGCGACACCGCCACGGCACCCCGGTACGCGGGAGTCTCGACATCGAGGACGACGGCAACCAGCCGGTTGCCCGTATTCTGGTCGCGGACCTGGCCCGGCAGCTCTCCTAGAGTATGGGATTGGCTTGCCCGGCTGGAGCGAGCGTGGTTGAAGAACCCCCTCAGGAAAGGGGTTCCGGTGAGCGATCTGTCTTGTCTTCCTCGCGTTGCCGCGGCGCTGCTGCTAAGCGCCACCGCGATCATGCCCGCTGCCGCGCAACGCCTCCCGACGGCGGAAACGGCAATGACGCGTACCATCGATGCCGAGTATGACCGCTCCGTCGCGCTGCTGGAAACCCTGGTCAACCAGAACAGCGGCACGCTCAATCTCGCCGGTGTCGCCAAGGTCGGCGAGCGGATGCGTGCCGAACTGGAGCCCTTGGGCTTCACCGTCAGCTGGAAGCCGATGGAAACGGTCCAGCGTGCCGGTCACCTGATCGCCGTCCATCGCGGCAAGCCCGGCACCAAGCGCCTGCTGCTGATCGGCCATCTCGATACCGTGTTCGAGCCCAACTCGCCGTTTCAGAAGTTCGTCCGCAAGGGCGATCTGGCGGAAGGGCCGGGCGCTGGGGACGACAAGGGCGGCATGGTGGTGATGCTCGCCGCGCTGCGGGCGATGCAGGCCGCCGGCACCCTCAAGGCCGCGAACATCGAGATCGTGCTAACCGGCGACGAGGAAAAGTCGGGCAGCCCGCACAGCATTGCCCGCGCCGATCTGATCGCCGCGGGCAAGCGCGCCGATGTCGCGCTTGATTTCGAGGGACTGGTGATCGATGCCGGGCGGGACATGGGCTCGATCGCGCGGCGCTCCGCGATCGACTGGCGGATCACCGCCACCGGCAAGACCGGGCACAGCTCGCTGATCTTCGGGTCGGAGTTCGGCGATGGTGCGATCAACGAACTCACGCGAATCCTCGCCGCGTTCCGCAAGGAGCTGCCCGAGCCCAATCTCACCTTCAACACCGGGGTGATCGCCGGCGGTGCGCGCGCCGCCGTCGACGACAGCGGCAATGCCACTGCAGCGGGCAAGACCAACATCATTCCCGCCACCGCGATCGCCACCGGCGACTTCCGCACGCTCAGCCCCGAGCAGACCGCGCGGGTGAAGGCGAAGATGGAAGCGATCGTCGCCGCGCATGCACCGGGAACCGATGCCACGATCCGCTTCGGCGAAGGTTATCCGGCGATGGCGCCGACCGACGGCAACCGCGCGCTGCTGGCGGCGCTGAACGGCGTCAATCGCGATCTCGGCCTGCCCGAGATGCCCGCGCTCGATCCGCTCAGGCGCGGGGCAGGGGACATCTCCTTCGTCGCCGCCGATGTCGACAGCCTCGCGGGACTGGGCCCCTACAGCACCGGCGACCATGCGCCGGGCGAGACGGTGGACCTCGCCAGCATCCGGCGCCAGGCCAAGCGCGCGGCGATCCTGATGTCGCGCCTCAGTGCGGAACGCAGCGCGCGATGAAGGCCGCGGTCCGTCTGCTGCTGGCACTTGCCGCGCTGCTGCTGCCGACAATGGGGCGGGCCGATCCGCAGTTCACGCTGCTGGTGATCGCGGCGCCCAGCAAATATCATTACGAGTACATCCCCGTCGCGCGCGAAAGTCTCGAAAAGCTCGGTAGCCTCCACGCCTTTGCCGTTGACTGGCATAAGGACGGCACGCCGCTCGATAGGGACCTCAGCCGATACGCCGCGATCCTGCTGCTCAACACGCTAGCGGACGAATTCAGCCCCACCCAGCGGTCCGGCCTGGAGCAGTACCTGCAGGGCGGCGGCAATGCTGTCGTTGTCCACCGTGCTGCGATCATAGCCGCGGGGGTGTGGCCCTGGTACGAGAAGCTGGTCGGGCGCAGCTTCGTCAACCACCCGATGATCCAGACCGCGGTGGTGAACGTGCTCGACAAGGGCTTTCCGGCGACGTTCGGGCTCCCGGACCATTGGCTGTGGAGCGACGAATTCTACGTCACCAGCAACCCGTTCGACATCGCGATCCACCGCGTGCTCGGCGTTGACGAGGCGAGCTACGATCCCACCCGCATCTGGCCCGGGCAGGTCGGGCACCGGATGGGCAAGGACCATCCCGAGGCCTGGTTCCATCGCTACGAGAAGGGCAGGGTGTTCGTGACCCTGCTCGGCCACGAAGCAGCGATGTACCGCGACGACCGCTACCTCCAGCACCTGCTGGGCGGCATCACTTGGGCAGCGACGGGCCTCGGCGAGCAGCGCTGAGGAGCGTCAGTCGACCCGCGCCATGCGGCGCGACGCCAGCACCAGGTTGATCCGGCTGGTCGAGCGATCCTCGACGCAGTTCTTCAACTCGCGCCGCGTGGGTACGCCGTCGGCGACGCATTGCTCCGCAACGCCGCAGGGGATCGCATCGAGGTCGCTATGCCCCGAACCGCGCAGGATACGGCAGCTGCGCAGATGCATGGCGCCCTCGCGCTTGTCGGTCTTCAGGTCGACCTTGATCATGCGCAGCTGGCGCGAGACGACGATGATCTCCTCCTCGGCGTTGAACGCCGGGCTGGTCTGGAGCATCAGCAGCAGGATGGGCAGAATCATGGCGCCATTCCTCTCCGGTTTCTGTTTTCTTCGGCCAGCCTAGGCCGGGGGAGGGGGCAGCACAATGCGTCAATCGCCCGCCATCGCCTCCAGCACCGTTTCGATCCGGGCCAGCCGCGCGGCGGGATCGTCGATCCGCTCGGCGAGCAGCAGCCGAGCGCCCTTGGCGGCGAGGCCGGCCACCTCCGCATCCCCGACAAAATCGGCGCGCGGGGTGAAGGCGATCGCGGCGGGGCCGGCGTCGATCCGCGCGATCCGCTGCGCCGATGCCTGGGCGCGGACGCGGGCGATCGCGAGCAGGGTCGTGGCCGCCTCCGGAAGGGCGCCGAAGCGATCTTCCAGTTCCGCCTCCAAGGCGTCGATGGCCGGCCCGTCCTCGGCACGGGCTAGACGGACGTAGAAGCCGACGCGCAGCTCCTCGTCGGGGATCCACGACTCGGGGAGGCAGCCCTGCAGCCCCAGATGCAGTTCGGGCGTCCAGCGCTCCACCGTTTCGCCACGTGCGGTGCGCAGCGCGGCTTCGAGGAGATGCTGGTAGAGGTCGACGCCGATCAGCTTCATGTGCCCCGCCTGCGCATCGCCGAGCAGGTCGCCCGCGCCCCGCATGTCGAGATCCTGCGCGCTGATCGCGAAGCCGGCGCCGAGCCGGTCAAAGGCCTCCAGCGTGCGCAGCCGCTTGAGGGTGCGCGCGCCGATCGGCTTGTCGGGCTCGGTGAGCAGCAGCACCTGCCCGCGCCGGCTGCCGCGCCCCACCCGGCCGCGCAGCTGGTGGAGCTGGCTGAGCCCGAAGCGATCGGCGCGGTAGAGCACCATGGTATTGGCGCGCGGCACGTCGAGCCCCGCCTCGATGATGTTGGTCGCCAGCAGGACGTCGCCATCGCCGCGGCCGAAACGGACCATCGCCTCATCGATCTCGGCGGCAGGCATCTTGCCATGCGCCTGGAGCAGCTCGAGCTCGGGCACGAGGCGGGCGATCTTCTCGGCCAGTGGGGCCATGTCCTCGATCCGCGGCACGACGACGAAGCTCTGGCCGCCCCGGCTGCGCTCGCGGAGCAGCGCGGTGCGCACCATCGCCTCGTCGAACGCGCCCACGGCGGTGCGGATCGGCTGGCGGCGGGCAGGGGGCGTGGCGATGACCGAGAGGTGCTGGATGCCGACCAACGCGGCCTGCAGCGTGCGCGGGATCGGCGTGGCGCTGAGCGTCAGGACATGGCCCGCGCCGAGGGCGCGGAGCTTGGCCTTGTCGGCGGCGCCGAAGCGCTGCTCCTCGTCGATGATGACGAGCGCGAGCTTGTCGTACGCCACACCCTTGCCGGCGACCGCGCCGGTGCCGATCACCACCTGGATCGACCCGTCGGCGAGCCCCGCCTTGACCCGCTTCTTCTCGGCTGCGCTCGACAGCCGGGAGAGGCCGGCGACGGCGATGCCGGTTCCCTCGAAACGTTCGGTGAAGGTCTCGAGATGCTGGCGGGCCAGGACGGTCGTGGGGGCGGCGACCGCCACCTGATAGCCGGCGAGTGCAGCCAGCGCGGCGGCGCGCAGCGCGACTTCGGTCTTGCCGAAGCCGACGTCACCGATCACCAGACGGTCCATCGGCGTCCCTGCGGCAAGGTCGCTGCGCACCGCTTCGATCGCACGGGCCTGATCCCGCGTTTCGGTATAGGCGAAGCCGGCGACAAACCGCTCATACGCAGAAATATCGGGAGAAAGAACCGGAGCGGTTAGTTTCATACGTTCTTCGGCCAGTGCGATCATGCCGCGCGCGGTCTCGGCGATAGCAAGATCGATCGCACCGCGCCGCTTCTGCCAGCTGGAGCCGTCGAGCTTGTCGAGCGCCACCGCATCGGCATCGCCGCCATAGCGCCACAGCCGATCGGCCTCGGCGACCGGCACCAGCCGCACGCCGCCATCGGCATAGGTGAGGGCGATGGCATCGCCGCCCGCCTCCGCTTCCCCCGGCATCGGCGCAAGGCCGGTGACTTCGGCGATGCCATGGTCCTCGTGAACGACGAGGTCGCCGAGGCGGATCTCGGTCTGGCCGAACAGCGTGGGATCGGCGGCGCCGGTCTGCGCCGTGTCGCGCTCGGCACGGCTGCCGAGCAGGTCGGCGGCGGCTACGGCGAGGATGCCGTCGCGGCGGAACCCGCGGTCGACGGGCGCTTCCAGCAGCGCGACCGTGCCGATCGGCGCGTTCTGCAGCGCGGCCCAGCTGGGTACGTCGTGCAGCTCGGTCTTCAGCACGCTTGCAATGCGGCTGCGCAGGAAGCGCAGGTCGCGGGCGCTGCCCAGCACGACCAGCCGGTCGTCCGCGGCGACGCAATCGCGGGCCGCGCGGGCAAAGGCGCGGAGCGGGGCGCGGCCTTCGATGAAGCGGGGCGGGGGATCGCCGGCGGCAGTCAGCACCAGCGGCAGATGCTCCTTCACCGCGGCCTGCCAGTGCTTGTCCTCCAGCACGTCGCGCAGCGCGCGGCTCGGCCGATGGCGCTGCGCGTCCGCGGCGAGCGCGAGGAAGCGCTTGCGCCGGTCCTCCGCCGGGGACTCGATCGCCAGCAGGGCACTGGGCAGATGCGCGGTGAGCGGTACGGCATCCTTGCCGAGTGGCGGTTCCGAGACGCGGCCCAGTTCCTGTGCCTCGCAGTCGCCGGTGGTGCGCTGGGTGCCGGGATCATAGCTGCGCAGCGAGAGCACCACGCCGTCGGCCACTTCGATCCGGCGCGGTCCCTCGGCATCCGCGGGATAGACGTCGAGCACCTGGCCGCGCAGCGCAACCTCGCCGGGCTCGTCGACACGCTCGTCCTCGACATAGCCGGCTTCGACCAGCGTTTCGAACAGCGCTGCCAGGTCGATCGGCGCACCGGTGGCGATCCGCGGTGGGGCGGCTTCGAAGGCGGCTGGCGGCGGGTAGAGCCTGGCCAGCGCCTCGCCGGTGGTGATGCAGGCGATCCGCGGTCGCATCTCCTCAGCCTGGGCGAGGCGCAAGCGGCGCAGCGCCGCAACACGCTCGCCCACATTGGCGGGGGAGGCCGGAGCGCCGTCGCCGGGCAGCGCGTCGCTGCCGGGGCAGAACACCACGGTTGCCTCGGGCGCAAGCGCCGCCAGCGCACGCGCAATGGCGATGGCGCGAGGTTCGTCGGCGGCGGCGAAGAACAGGTCGGCCGAGGCCAGCGCTTCCGCCAGCAGCGCGGCGGTCTCGCCGGTTGCAAGGGCAGGGGCGGCCCTGGTGGGCGCGATCGCGCGGGCAACGGGATCGCGGGAAGAAGCCATGCGGGAAAGCCTTTGGAACGAGCGGGCTACCGCTAACGAGCAGCCTGCGCTGCCGTTCCAGAGGCGAGGGGTGGGGCCGGCGAGGGAAGGCCGGCCCCGGGGAGACCTCAGAAGGTCAGCGTCGCACCGACGAACAGCGTGCGGCCCATCGGGTCGTACACGCCCGGATAGGTGTTGCCGTTGCCGAAGCTGGCCAGCACGCCCGAGGCGATCGCCGGCGGCGACTTGTCGGTCAGGTTGTTGATGCCCATGCGGAACTGCAGCTGCTTGGCCGGCACCACGGTGGCGGCGAGATCGAAATACTCATAGGCCGGAATGGTCGCGTTGATGATGCTGATCGGGCCGGCCTCGCTGAGGAAGGCGTTCGACGACGAGGTCGACAGCGCCGTCTTGGCGAAGTGGCGCCAGGCGAGCGATAGCGTCGCCTTCTCGCCGGGGACCGTCCAGGTCAGGCGCGCGACATGGCGCCAGGTCGGGTTGGGCTGACCGCAGCTATAGCCGTAATAGCCCTTGCAGTCATAGCTGCCGAGGCCGGGCAGCGGCTCCTGCACCTGCTGTTCCAGCCAGGTGCCGACGATGTTGGCGTCGAGCTTGCCGAGGTTGCCGATCCGCGTCGCATAGGCCGCCGCCACGTCGATGCCCGAGGTCAGCAGATAGCCGGTGTTGAGCGTGCTGCCGACGACATAGCCGTTGCTGCCGAACAATGCGCCCGAGCGCGGATCGCGGTGGAACAGCCCGCAATAATAGGGATCGCCGGTGCTGGTGCACTGGCTGACCACCAGCGAGGGCGCGATCGAGCTGATATAGCCGTTCACCTTGATGTGGTAGTAATCGACCGAAAGCGAGAAGCCGCGCAGCTGCTTTGGCGTCAGCACCACGCCGAAGGTGTAGGTGTCGCCCACCTCGGGCTTCACCGCCGGATTGCCGCCATAGGATTGCGAGCAGGTCTCGGCCGGGCACTGGATGATGTGGCCGTACTGCGCGTCGCTGACCCCGGTCAGCTTGCACGCGGCAAGGGAAGCGTCCGGCGTGGCGCCGGCGCAGGGATCGGTCAGCGAGACGTTGCCGATGCCGCGCGCGCCGAACAGCTCGCTGATGTTGGGCGCGCGGATCGCGCGGTTGTAGCTGGCGCGGAAGCGGGCGCCGTCGACCGGCGACCAGGTCAGCTCCGCCTTGTAGGTCCAGGCCTTGTAGTGCGATTCGGTCGCCGTCGATCCCTGGCGGTTGGTATAGTCCGAATAGCGCAGGCCGCCGTTCACCGTCAGGTCGTGGATGAAGGGCACGTTCTCGACCAGCGGCAGCTCGAGCTCGCCATAGGCTTCGTTGACGGTGATCGAGCCATCGGCATCGGCGCTGCCGCCCTGCTTGGCGACGTCGTCCGCGGTGAAGTTGAGCGTCTCGCGGCGGCGCTCCAGTCCGACCGCGAGACCCGCACCCCGCGTCGCCCAGGGGCTCTGGATGCCGAAGGTGCCGAGGTCGCCGTTGACCGAGCCCGAAAACACTTCGAGCGTGTTGCGTGACGCGGTGCTCGACGGGCTGAACAGGTAGCGCGCCTGATCGGTGGTGATGCCGTCGGCACGGAAGATGTCGATCGGCACGCAGTTCGGATCGGTACCGTCGATCTTCGAGCGGCAGGTCGGCGTGCCGTTCACCGACACCACGTCGAGCGCGCGCTGCGCCTTCACATTGTCGACATTGTTGAGATAGGTCTCGTTGTAGCGCGACAGCGAATAGAGATAGCCGACGTCGTAGCTGAAACCGTGGCCGAGATCGCCCTTCACGCCGCCGTTGTAGCGATAATCCTGGTGGCGCAGATCGTCGCGGCGCGAATAGGCGCCGTTGAGGCGATAGCCGATCAGCGAGTCGATCGTGGCGGACGTGCCGGCGGCCGGGCCGCACAGCGCCGCTTGCTGGCCTGCGCTCATCAGCGGGTTGTCGCAGGGCAGGGTGAAGGTGGTGCCGAGGAACAGCGCGGAGGGCGCCACCTGCGAGAAGGTATGGTCCTTCATCCACATGAAGCTGCCATACACCTTGGCGGCGGGCGCGATCTCGAACGAGGCGCTGCCGCCGCCGGTATAGCGCTCGTCCGAGCGCTGGATGTAGTTGGTCGGCGAGTAGTTGTAGGCGTAGCTCGCGTCGTACGGCACCCAGCTCTTGGAGCCATCGCGCGCGTTGGTCAGGTAGCCCAGGTCCTTGCTCGGGCCCGCGAGCGGCGCGAAGGTGCCATAGGTGGTGTTGCTCGACCCGCCGCAGACCAGCGCACTGGGACCATCCGCGTTGAGCGCGCAGGACGAATAGTCGCGCGTCGCCTGCAGCACCGGATCGGTGTGGCGATAGCCGCCATAGACGGTGATATTGCCGCGGCCGCCGGCGAAGTTCTTGCCGAACGCGCCGTTGATGTCCTGCTTGGCGCCGTCGAACACGTTGCGCGGCGCCAGCTGGTAGCCCTTGGCCGAGACGAGGCCGCGGACATAGGCATTGTCATTGGTGTGCTGGGCCATACTGGTCTGCGCATCGAGCCGCAGCCCGTCGAGATGGTCGCGCAGGATGAAGTTGACCACGCCCGACATCGCGTCCGAGCCATAGACCGCCGAGGCGCCGCCCGTGACGACGTCGACCCGCTCGATCAGCGCCGTGGGCACGAAGTTGATGTCGGTCGCCTGCGAGGAGAGGATGCGCTGGCCGTTGATCAGCGTCAGCACCCGGTTCGAGCCGAGGTTGCGCAGGTTGATCTGCGCCGAGCCGTCAGAACCGTTGGAGACGTTCTCGTTGCCGTCGGCGGTGAACTGGGGCAGCCGCGCCAGCATCGTCTCGGCATTGACCGCGCCCTGGTAGCGCACTTCCTGCGCATCGACGCTGGTCAGCGGACTGTTGCTCTCCAGGTCGGGGCGGCGGATGCGGGTACCGGTGACCGTGATTTCGGTGCGATCATCGTCCGCGCCTGCCGGGCCTTCCATATCCTGGGCATGGGCCACCCCGGCAACAAGAGAGATGGCGAGCGCGCCCAGTGCCGCTCCTGAACGAATTGTAAGAAAATTACGCATTTGCCGCGCACCCCGCTTTTTTTGAGTCGCACATATGCAACATAAGAAACATCATCTCGTCAAATAAATTATACGATATCTGAAGCTGTCCCGTGCCCCGCCGGTTACCCCTTTCGGGAATCACCAATTTGTGCGTTGCTCCGAAGCAGCCTTGCGCATCCGTCGCATACGGTATACGAAATCGGCCAACCCAGTGGAGGATCGTGTTCTTATGACTGCAGCCAAGACGCTCTGGACCGGCGTCTATCCCGCGGCGACGACTCAGTTCGCCGAGGATCTCTCGATCGACCTCGACGCCACCCAGCGCACCCAGACCGCGCTGGTCGATGACGGCGTCGACGGCCTTATCCTGCTCGGCACCTGCGGCGAGAATAATTCGCTCGAGCCAGAGGAAAAGCGCGTCGTGCTCCAGGCCGGCGTCGAGGCGGTTGGCGGCCGCGTGCCCTTGGTCGCCGGCGTGTCCGAATTCACCACCGCGCGCGCGATCCAGTATGCCCGCGATGCCGAGAAGATCGGCGTCGACGCGCTGATGCTGCTGCCCGCGATGGTCTATGTGCCGACCGCGGAGGAGCTCGAAGCCCATTTCCGAGCGGTAGCCGAGGCGACCTCGCTGCCAATCATGCTCTACAACAACCCGCCAGCCTATCGCGTGTCGATCGACACCGCGACGCTGGATCGCCTCACCGATGTGAAGAACATCGTGGCGGTCAAGGAAAGCGCGCCCGATCCGCGCCGCTTCACCGATCTCTTCAACCGCTATGGTGATCGCTACACGCTGATGGCGGGCCTGGACGATGTCGCGCTCGAAGGCATGTTCCTCGGCGCCTCGGGCTGGGTCTCGGGCCTCACCAGCGCCTTCCCCGAAGAGTCGGTGCGGCTGATCGCGGCGTTCAACGAAGGCCGCTACGACGAGGCCCGCGCCATCTACCGCTGGTTCATGCCGCTGCTCCATCTCGATGCCGAGCACGACCTGGTCCAGTCGATCAAGCTCGCCGAGCAGATCATGGGCCGTGGCAGCGAGCGCGTCCGCCTGCCGCGCCTGCCGCTTTCGGGTGCGCGCCGCGCCCAGGTGATCGCCTGGGTCGAGGAAGCTGCGGCGACCCGCCCGAGCCAGCGCGCCGCCAAGGCAGCCTGAGGAAAACCATGCGCCACACCTTCTTCTGCATCGACGGCCACACCGCGGGAAACCCGGTGCGGCTGGTCGCGGGCGGCGCACCGCTGCTTCGCGGCGGCGACATGCTGGCGCGGCGCGCGGACTTTCTCGAGCGGTTCGACTGGATCCGCACCGGCCTCTGCTTCGAGCCGCGCGGGCACGACATGATGTCGGGCGGGTTCCTCTACCCGCCCACCCGCGACGATACCGATTGCGGCATCCTGTTCATCGAGACCTCGGGTTGCCTGCCGATGTGCGGGCACGGCACGATCGGGATGGTGACCTTCGGGCTCGAGCACGGCCTGATCACCCCGCGTACGCCCGGCCAGCTGCGCATCGAAGTGCCGGCGGGGGTGATCGACATCGCCTATGGCATGGAGGGCGACCGGGTGCGTTGGGTGCGCATCCGCAACGTGCCCGCCTATGTCGCCGCACGCGGCATCGAGATCGAGGTGCCGGGCTTCGGCCCGCTCCGCATCGACGTCTCCTATGGCGGCAATTATTACGCGATCATCGAGCCGCAGGGCCCCTATACCGGCCTCGACGATCTCGGCGCCTCGCGCATCGTCGAGCTCAGCCGCACGATCCGCGAGCTGGTGCGCGCGCAAGTAGAGCCGGTGCATCCGCTCGACGACCGCATCCGCGGCGTCAGCCATGTCCTGTGGGCCGACAAGCCCAAGGGGGAAGGGGCCGATGGCCGCAACGCCGTGTTCTACGGCGAACGCGCGATCGATCGCAGCCCGTGCGGCACCGGCACCTCGGCGCGGCTCGCGCATCTGGAGCAGCAGGGGCGCCTGAACGTCGGCGACCGCTTCGTCCATGAAAGCTATATCGGCAGCCGGTTCATCGGCCGGGTCGAGGAAGCGGTGATGGTGGGCGATCGCCCCGGCATCATTCCCTCGATCGAAGGCTCGGCGATCGCGACCGGCTTCAACACCATCTGGATCGACCGCGAGGACCCCTTCTGGGCGGGCTTCTCGGTCGTCTGAACAGCACAACGAAACCATCGGGGGTTGCATGGGATTTTGGGGACCGATCAAGCCGATCGAACGCAGCACGGGCCATAGCGCGCATCGGCTGCGCCCCACATTATCCTGGCCGCACCTGATCGCGCTCGGCGTCGGCGCGATCGTCGGCACCGGCATCTACACGCTGACCGGCGTCGGCGCCGAGCGGGCAGGGCCGGCGGTGATCCTCGCCTTCGTCATCGCCGGCGCGGTCTGCGCCTGCGCCGCGCTCGCCTATGCGGAGCTCGCGACGATGATCCCGGCGGCGGGCAGCGCCTATACCTATAGCTATTCGGTGCTGGGCGAGACGATCGCCTGGGTGGTCGGCTGGAGCCTGATCCTCGAATATTCGCTGGCCTGCTCGGCGGTGGCGGTGGGCTGGTCGGGCTATCTGGTCGGCTGGCTGCAATCGGCGGGCATCCACCTGCCCGCGGTGCTGCTCCAGGGGCCGCATGCCGGCGGCATCGTCAACCTGCCCGCGGTGCTCGTCTCCTTCGTGATCGCCGGCATGCTGATGCTCGGCACCCGCGAGAGCGCGACGCTCAACATCGTGCTGGTCGTGATCAAGCTGGTGGCGCTCGCGGTGTTTGTGGCACTCGCATTGCCCGGCTTCGATGCGGCGAACTTCCACCCCTTCATGCCCTATGGCTTCGCCTCCCATGCCGACGGCGCCAGCACCCGCGGCGTGATGGCCGCCGCGGCGATCGTGTTCTTCGCCTTTTACGGCTTCGACGCCGTCGCCACCTCGGCCGAAGAAGCCAAGAAGCCGGGTCGCGACCTGACCATCGGCATCGTCGGATCGATGGCCTTGTGCACCACCATCTACATCCTCGTCGCGGTCGCCGCGGTGGGGGCGATGTCCTACACCACGCTCGGCAACTCGCCCGAGCCACTGGCGCTGGTGCTGCGCACGCTCGGCCACCCCTTCGCCGCCTGGGCGATCGCCGCCGCAGCGCTGGTCGCGCTCCCCTCGGTGATCCTGGTGATGATGTACGGGCAGAGCCGCATCTTCTTCGTGATGGCGCGCGACGGGCTGCTGCCGCGCGGGCTCGCTAGGGTCTCGCCGCGCACCGGCGCGCCGGTGCTGGTGACCGGCATCACCGGGCTGTTCGTCGCCGCGGTCGCGGGTTTCCTGCGGCTCGACGAGATCGCCGAGCTGGCCAATGCCGGCACGCTGATCGCGTTCATCGCGGTGGGCGTCTGCATGATGCTGCTCCGCCGCCGCGCGCCCGACGCGCCCCGCATCTTCCGCTGCCCGCAACCTTATGTGGTCGGCACGCTGGCGGTGCTCGGCTGCCTCTATCTGCTCTTCTCGCTGCCGGAGAAGACGCTGGTCCGCTTCCTGATCTGGAACGTGGCGGGGCTTGCCGTCTATTTCCTCTATGGCCGCGCGCGCAGCGTGCTGGCGCGCGGCTGAGGGCTCAGCCGTTCAGCTGGCGGCGGAGATCGGTGAGGGTGCCTTCGATGTGGGCGCGGGCCAGCGCGCGGGTGCGATCGGCATCGCCGCTTTCCCACGCGGTCATCAGCTCGGCATGTTCGAGATGCGCACGATCCTCGCGCCCGGCGGGTTCGAGATGCTTGTGGACGTAGCGCTCGGCGAGGATCTGCAGTCGTTCGACCAGCTGGGTGGTGAGCAGCCGCCCGCCGGGGCGGACCATCGCGATGTGGAACTCGCGGTTGCGCGCGGCGACTTCGTCGAGATGCTCGTGGGCGGCAAGGTCGAGCGCGGCCAGCGCCTCGCGCGCAGCGGCGCGATCGGTATCGGTGGCGGAAAGCGCGCCGGCGGCAACCGCATCGGGCTCGATCGCCAGGCGCAGCGCGAAGATCTCCTCGGCCTCGCCCGAGGACATCGCGCGGACGAAATAGCCGCGGTTCGCCTGGCCGACGAGCAGCCCTTCCTGCTCCAGCCGCGCCAGCGCCTCGCGCAGCGGGATCTTGCTCACGCCCAGCTGGTTGGCCAGCGCGTCCTGGCGGATCGCCTGGTCGACCGGCAGCTTGCCGGAGACGATCTGCTCGCGGACGATCGTGAAGATCTGTTCCGACAGCGTGCGGACGACGATACTCATGTGTTCGGTCTTTCCCTGGAATACCTGCCGCCGGCGCCAGGATTTCCCCGTCCTGCGGGCGCGGCTTGTGGCAGGCGAAACGCGCAAATACAGTATACCTGTACCCCAAAATCGGCAAGGCGAAGTTGATGCAGCGCAATATCGTGGTGATCGGCGGGGGCGTCGTCGGACTGTCGAGCGCGATCGCCTTGGCGCGTTCCGGCTGGTCGGTGCGGCTGGTCGACGCCGATCCCGATCGCCGTGCCGCCTCCTGGGGCAATGCCGGGCATATCGCGATCGAGCAGGTCGCGCCGCTCGCCTCCTGGGCGACGGTGCGCAGCCTGCCGCGCCGGCGCTTCGGGGCAGGGGGGGCGGTGTCCTTGCCGGCATCGGCCTGGCGACACTGGCTGCCCTTCGGGCTGCGGCTGCTCGGCGCGGCACGGCCGAGCGTGTTCGCGCGGGGGCAAGCGGCGCTGGGCGGACTGCTCGCCGAGGCGATGCCCGCCTGGCAGCGGCTGAGCGCCAGCCTCGACACGCCAGACCTGCTGCGCGAGCAGGGGCATCTCGTCGCCTGGAGCAGCCCCGCATCGGTCGAGGCGGGGCGGCGCGCCTGGGCGTCGGCGGACATCGGCACCGCGGCGTTCCGCGACGCCACGCCCGCCGAGCTGCTCCAGCTGCCGGGCAAGGCGGTCGCGGGCGCGATCCGCTTCACCAACACCGCGCAGATCAGCGACCTCGGCGCGCTCGACTGCGCGCTGCGGGCGGCGCTGGTCGCGGCCGGCGGCACGATCCTGTCCGGTCACGCGACGCTCAGCCTCGCGGGCGGTGAGGCGCGGCTGGCGATCGACGGCGCCCCCGTGGCGGATGCGGACCAGCTCCTGGTCGCCGCCGGCGTCGCCTCGGGGCGTCTGCTCGGGCCGCTCGGCCACCGCGTACCGATCATCGCCGAGCGCGGCTATCATCTCCGCGCCACCGATCATGACTGGCCCGCCGATCTGCCGCCCTTGGTGTTCGAGGATCGCTCGATGATCGTCACCCGCTATGCCGGCTGCGTGCAAGCGGCGAGTTTCGTCGAGTTCGCCGGCATCGACACGCCGCCCGATCCCGCCAAATGGGAACGGCTCGAGGCGCATATCGCCGCGCTCGGCCTGCCGCTGCGCCCGCCCTTCACCCGCTGGAGCGGCGCGCGGCCGACGCTCCCCGACTATCTCCCGGCGATCGGCCGCAGCTGCAAGGCGGGCAACCTGCTCTACGCCTTCGGCCATCAGCATCTCGGCCTCACGCTGGCGGCGATCACCGGCGAACGCATCGCCGCGCTGGCCGAGGGCGGCGCGGCCGACCTCGCCCCCTTCGATCTCCAACGCTTCCACGCATAAGGACGTCCCTCCATGACCATCGGCGGATCCACCGCGGAAACCGAACTCGCCGCGCTCGCCCCCTGGGCCGATCGCGCGCCGGCCATCACCCTTGCCGAGCGCCGCGATCGCCTCGCGCGCGTGCGCGAGCGTATGGAAGCGATGGGCGCGCAGGCGCTGCTGGTGAATGCCGGCATGTCGCTGCGCTATTTCGCCGGCGTCCCCTGGGGCGCCACCGAACGGCTGGTCGCGATGCTGCTGCCGCTCCACGGCGAACCGATCATGATCTGCCCGTGCTTCGAGTTCGGTTCGCTCACCGCCGACATGGCGTACGAGGCGGACATGCGGCTGTGGGAGGAGGACGAGGATCCCTTCGCACTGGTCGCGGATGCGCTGTACGGTGTCACCACGCTGGCGATCGATCCGGCGCTGCCCTTCCAGATGGCCGAGCGCCTGCGCCGCGCGGCCCCGAGCGTCACCCTGGTCGACGGTGCCCCCGCGATCGACGGCTGCCGGATGCGCAAGTCGCCCGCCGAGCTTGCGCTGATGCAGCAGGCCAAGAACATGACGCTGGCGGTCCATCACGCCGCCGCGCGGATTCTGGAGCCGGGCATTACCACCGGCGCGGTGAAGCGCTTCATCGACCAGGCCCATCGTGCGCTCGGCGCCGCTGGCTCAAGCTTCTGCATCGTCCAGTTCGGCCATGCGACCGCCTTTCCCCATGGCCTGCCTGGCGAACAGGCGCTGGAAGAAGGCCAGCTCGTGCTGATCGACACCGGCTGCACGGTCGAAGGCTATCATTCGGACATCACCCGCACCTATGCGTTCGGGCGCGTGTCGGACGACGAGCAGGCGATCTGGTCGCTCGAGAAGGAAGCCCAGGCCGCGGCATTTGCTGCTGCCCAACCGGGGGTGCCGTGCGAGCAGGTCGATGCCGCCGCGCGCGTCGTATTGGAGAAGGCGGGGCTTGGGCCGGACTATCGCCTGCCCGGCCTGCCGCACCGCACCGGCCACGGCATCGGCCTGTCGATCCACGAGCCCGCCTATCTGGTGCGCGGGGACAGGACGCTGCTCGACACCGGCATGTGCTTCTCGAACGAACCGATGATCGTCGTGCCCGATCGGTTCGGCATTCGCCTCGAGGACCATTTCTATATGAGCGAGTCGGGTCCGCGCTGGTTCACCGAGCCGCAAAAGGCGATCGACCGGCTCGTCTGAGCCCCGATTCTCCCGCTCGGGACCGTGATTCGCGGTGATTCGGCTCGCAAAGGCCATCAAATGGTCATGCGGGCCGAACTTTCTACCGTGGGAAAATCGCGGTTTTCTGTCGATTTCGTGGGCTTGGATCGGTCAAGCGCCACAAAAATGCAAAACGGTGTTGACGGTCCTGGGAAGCGCGCATAGAAGCCACTCCACCGACGCGGTGCTCCTCACCGGGACGCAGCGGTGGTCACCGAAATTCAGGCGCAGCGGCCGCCCCGAGAAAAAGGGGAAAGGCGCAGCGTCGATTTTTGTCGCTCTTTGA
>NZ_QQWY01000021.1:0-83626 GCF_003950455.1 Sphingomonas sp. ABOLE | reverse complement strand
TTCTCGTGTTCCAGCACCATCCGCACCGCGCGCGTGCGAACCTCAGGCGAGAACTTGTTCGTCGTCTTGCTCGTCATAGGCCCTTCCTCTCAGGAGTTGGGGCCTCCGACAAACCCGGCGCGGTTCAGTTCGTGTCCGGGTTTCGGACCAGATTTTTTGAGGGGCCACGAAGGGGCCACGGATCCTAGGCTCCGCCAGAACTCACGATTTTCTGCGGGTTACAGCGCCAGATGTGAGTCCTGTAAGCGCACCACTACATCTAGTGAACATCGTTAGAAAGCCGCGGAAAACTGCGGTAAAATGGGCCTAACGCGGTCCCATATTTCCTCATTATGCTCCGCTGTGGCCCACTCAAAAGGGGCCACGAATCATGGAGCCACGAACGCTTCAGGAGCCGTGGTCCCATGCTTACCGTGGTCCAGATTCGAGCGCTTCAGCCGGCACCCCGGCCCTTCAAGGTTTTCGACTCGGAGGGGCTCTATCTGCTCGTTCAACCCAGCGGCGCCCTGCTCTGGCGGTTCCGCTATCGCTGCTGCGGGATCGAGCGGAAGCTGTCGCTCGGCGGCCTCCCCGACGTATCGCTCCAGCAGGCTCGAAGGGCTCGGGACGTGGCGAAGGCCGAACTCGATGAAGGGATCGATCCGGTCGAGGAGAAGCGGCAGAAGCGTCTCCAAGCAGATCTGGCGAAGACCACCTTCGAGGTCGTCGCGACGGAGTATATCGAAAAGATGGAGCGGGAGGGGAGGCCGGCGGCCACCCTCAAGAAGGCGCGCTGGTTTCTGGAACTGCTAGCGGGCATAGCCGGCGGCCGATCGCGGCGATAACCCCGCACGAGTTGCTCGACGTGTTGAAGCGGGCCGAGCGCCGAGGGCATCATGAAACGGCGGTGCGGCTACGCTCCTTCGCAGGCCGCGTGTTCCGCTATGGCTTCGCAACGCTGCGCACCGAAAAGAACCCGGCGGACATTCTCCGGGGGGCGCTGACCGTCCCTCGTGTGAAGCACCACGCCGCGATCGTTGAACCGAAGAAGGTGGGCGAATTACTTCGGGCGATCGAAGACTATCAGGGTCGCCCGGAGACGTTGTATGCACTGCGGATCGCTCCGCATGTGTTCCTGCGGCCGGGCGAACTCCGGCAAGCGAAATGGAGCGAGATCGACTTCGCCGAGGAGGTCTGGCGCGTGCCTGCGGAGCGCATGAAGATGAAGCAGCCGCACGCTGTGCCGCTCTCCCGGCAGGTGCTGTATCTGCTCCAGGATCTGCGCTCGCTTGCGCGATCCAGCGAGTTCCTTTTCCCCGCGCTGCATACGACGTTGCGTCCGATCTCCGACAACACGCTGAATGTCGCACTTCGGCGCCTGGGCTTCGAGCATGACGAATGACCAGCCACGGCTTCCGGGCCATGGCGGGCACGCTGCTCAATGAATCCGGCTTTTGGCACCCCGATGCGATCGAGCGTGCGTTGGCCCATGGCGAACGGGATCGGGTCCGGGCAGCCTATCACCGAGGTGCTCACTGGGATGAGCGGGGCCGCATGGCGCAGTGGTGGTCTGACTACCTTGACCAGCTTCGGGTCGGCGGTGCGGTGATCAAGGCGAAATTCCGAAAGCGCGGATAGAGTTGGCCTAATCGCCTGCGGTGAAGGGAAACCAACCGATCGAAATACGCTCGTCAAAATAAGCACTTACCGCAATGCAGCAAAAATGAAGCCCCAGGGGTAAGGCCCCACTCCCCTTTTCGTAAATCGGGTTCGAAGCACAAACGCGATCGGGTTGGGCAACTACGAACTCCGGAGATGTCCCACGATCGATCGGCAGCTGGCGACCAGATTAAGACGTTCACCAGAGGTGTATCGAACGGCGGATCGCATCGAAACCTGTCGTCGACGATGTGTGTGGAGGCGGGTTTTCAACTCGCCTCCAACAACGACCTCAGTTCGGCAAGAAGTCGCGAATTGCGTCGGCGATTACCAGTGCATGCGTTTCGAGCGCGAAATGCCCGGTGTCGAGGAAGCGTATCTCCGCGTTCGGCAGGTCGCGGCGATAGGCCTCGGCGCCGGCGGGCAGGAAGAACGGATCGTTCCTGCCCCAGATCGCCAGCAAGGGCGGCTGGTGCTCCCGGAAATAGGCCTGGAAGGCCGGATAGAGCGCAACATTGCTGGCATAATCGCCGAACAGGTCGAGCTGGATCTCGTCGATCTCGTCGCCGCCGGTGTACCAGGCGTCGAGCGCGCTGCCATCGGGGGACAGCAGGCTGGTGTCGGGCACGCCATGCTCATATTGCCAGCGGATCGAGGCGGGGGTGAGCAATTCCCGCAGGGCCTCACGGTTTTCCGGGCTGGGATCGCGCCAGTAGCGCTGGATCGGACTCCAGCCGGTGCTCAGTCCCTCTTCATAGGCATTGCCGTTCTGCGAGATGATCGCCGTCACCCGTTCCGGATGCGCCATGGCGAGGCGCAGGCCGGTGGGGGCACCATAATCGAAGATGTAAAGCGCATAGCGCTGAAGGTCGAGCACCTCGGTGAAGCGCCCGATCACCCGCGCCAGCGCATCGAAGCTGTAGGTGAAGCGGTCGCGCGGCTTGACCTCGGTCTGGCCGAAGCCGGGCAGATCGGGCGCCACGAGGTGGAAGCGATCTGCCAGCAGCGGGATCAGGTCGCGAAACATGTGGCTCGACGTAGGAAAGCCGTGGAGCAGCAGCAGCGTCGGACGGCTGGGGTCCCCGGCTTCGCGGTAGAAGACGACGTGGCCGTCGACGTCGACGGTGCGATAGCGGATGGTGGTCATTGTGGACTCCTCTCGTAGTGTGCGCCGCCGGGCGGTGCGCCCGGCGGGCGTTCGCGGTCAGGCCTGGGCGGCCATGGTGCGGGCGACCTCGGCGGCGCTGATCCCCTCCAGCGCCAGGCCATAGGCGGTGCCCTCGTCGATCAGGCGGCGCAGTTGCGTGGTCAGCGCGATGCGGGTGTAGCGGCTGGTCAGCGGCGGAAGTGCCGCGATGCCGTCGGCGATCGCATGCGCGCGGGCGAGCAGGCCATTGGCGGGCACGATCTCGTTGACCACGCCCCAGTCCCTGGCCGTCGCGGCGTCCAGCACCTGGCGGGTCAGCAGGAAATAGCGCCCGCGCACCGAGCCGATCACATGCGGCCAGAGCAGGTGCATGCCGTCGCCGGGGACGATGCCGAATTCGAAATGCGGCTTGTCCTGGAACACCGTCTCGGGCGTGGCGAGGATGATGTCGGTCAGCAGCGCATATTCGCTGTGGAGCAGCACCGGGCCGTTGAGCGCGGTGATCATCGGCACTTCGATGTCGAGCAGGTTGGACAGGACCTTGCGACCCTCGCGCAGGATCTTGTCATAGCCCTGGGGCGTGAAGAAATCGAAACCGTCGGGCTCGATCACGTCCATGAAGGCGTCGCCCGTGCCGGTGAGGATCACCACGCGATTGTCGCGATCCTCGCCGATCTGGTGGAACAGGTCGACGAACTGCTCGTGGGTGTGGCCGTTGAAGACCAGCTTGCCGCCATTGCTGTGCAGCGCCACCTCCAGGACGCCATTGTCCTTGCGCGTGAGGCGGGCGTTGGGGAAGGCGTCGCGATAGATTTCGAACTTTGCCATGTCGTGTCTCCAAAGTTGAGCCTGGTGGGCGCGCGCCGACGGCATGTCGACGCGACGACAGGGGCGGGACAGAAGGGCTGCCCGGCCCGTTCCTTCAAAATGTTGTTCGGCAGGTCAGCGCGGGCGCTTCGGACTCCGCGCTGGCGACGATCGCGTGTCCGGCGTCGCCCTGTTTAGCTACGGCAGCGCGGGCGGCGCGATAATGCGCAAAAGTCGAAACTCATTCTTGCACGCCTGCGCCGTCCGGGCGGACGGCGTGCAATCCATCGGTTTCGTTCTAGCGGCCTTGCGGATCCAGATGATAATCCGGGCCATCAGAGGCTGTTTCTTGCGGGCGTCAAATGGATCGACTGGAGATGTTGCGGACGTTCATCGCGGTTGCCGACAAGGGCAGCTTCGCGGAGGCGGCGCGCAGCCTGAACATGACGCCCTCCACCGTCACCCGCGCGATCAAGGACCTGGAAGAGTCGCTGGGGCTGACGCTGCTGATGCGCACCACCCGTTCGGTGCGGCTGACTGAAGCCGGCGAAGGCTATATCGGCCGCTGCCGCGCGGCGCTGGCGGAGCTGGACGCAGCGGAGCGGGACGTGCGCGGCGTCGGGGCCAAGCCGCACGGCACGTTGGTCGTCACCGCGCCGATGGTGTTCGGCCGGCTCCACATCGTGCCGGTGATCGACGCGGTGATCCGCGCTAATCCCGATCTCAACATCCGCCTGCTGCTGCTCGATCGCGTGGTGCGGATGGTGGAGGAGGGGATCGACATCGCGGTGCGCATCGCCGATCTCTCGGACAGTGCGTTCCACGCCGTGCGCGTCGGCGAGATCCGCAAGGTGGTGACGGCGAGCCCGGCCTATCTCGCGCAGCATGGCGAGCCGACCAGCGTCCCCGAGCTTGCCGCGCACCGGCTGATCCATTTCGACGGGCTGGCCGGGCCGCCGGGGGAATGGCGCTTCGGCGCTGCCGGGCGCCCGGCGCTCCGGCTCGAACCGCGGCTGATCGTCAACAGCGCGGACGCAGCGATCCAGGCGGCGTGCCTGGGGATGGGGATCACGCGCGCGCTCTCCTACCAGGTGGCGGACGATATCGCCGCGGGACGCCTGAAGCGGCTGCTGGTCGACCAGGAGCCGCCGCCCGTCCCGGTGCACCTGCTGTTCCAGGGCCAGCGATCCGCCTCGCCCAACCTCCGCGTGTTTATCGAGGCGGTGAAGCAGTATTTCCGGACCGCGCGGCTCGGCTGAGCCGGGGCAGGACGGGTGCGCAGGCCCTTGCGGGAAGAGCCTGCGCACCTGGTTCATGCCGCGGCGCGGTCGTGAAACGGATAGTCGGTGTAGCCGCGCGCATCGCCACCATAGAAGGTCGCGCGGTCATAGGCGTTGAGCGGCAGGCCGAGCCGCAGCCGCTCGGGCAGGTCGGGATTGGCGATGAACGCGCGGCCGAACGCCACCGCATCGGCATCCCCGGCCTCCAGCAGCGCTTTGGCGCCGACGCCGTCGAACCCACCTGCCGCAATGATCGTGCCGCGGAACAGCGGCCGAAGGTGGCGCACCGCGACCGGTTCGGCTTCGACGATCAGCTCCGTGCCCTTGATGCGCGGCTCGACGACGTGGAGATAGGCGATGCCCAGTGCATCGAGCTTCCGCGCGACATAGCCGAAGGTCGCCTGCGGATCGCTGTCGAACATCGATCCGTAGGTGCCGCTGGGGCTCAGCCGTACGCCGACGCGATCGGCACCGAACGCATCGATCGCGGCCTGCGTCGCTTCCAGCAGGAAGCGCGCGCGGTTCTCGATCGGTCCGCCATAGTCGTCGGTGCGGCGGTTGGTGCCGTCCTGCAGGAACTGATCCGGCAGATAGCCATTGGCGCCGTGGATCTCGACGCCGTCGAACCCGGCGGCGCGGGCCCGCGCCGCGCCCGCGCCGAACTCGGCGATGATCGCCGGGATTTCGTCCCGCTCCAGCGCACGCGGCATGCTGAACGGGACCGGGCCGTGCGTGGCATAGCCATAGCCCTCGGCCGCCGCGATAGCTGAGGGCGCGACCGGCGCCGCGCCGTTCGGCTGGATGTCCGGATGCGATTGCCGGCCGACATGCCACAGCTGCAGCACGATCTGCCCGCCCTTCGCATGGACGGCGTCGGTCACCGCCCGCCAGCCCTCGATCTGGGCATCGTCATAGATCCCCGGCGCGCCGGCATAGCCATAGCCCTGCCGCGAAATCGGCGTTGCCTCGGACACGATGAGCCCGCCCTTGGACGCGCGCTGGGTATAGTATTCGCGCATCAATGCGCTCGGGCGATCGCCGGGATCGGCGCGCATGCGGGTGAGCGGGGCCATGACCACGCGATGGCCGAGCGAAAGGGCACCGGCGCGGACCGGTGTGAACAATTTGGACATGGGACTTCCTTTTCGATGGGGCTTCAGGCGACCGGCACCAGCGCCTCGACACGGGCGATGGCGCGCCGGACGGCAGGGCGCTGCTCAACCTCGGCGTACCAGCGGGCGACGTTGGGCGCGGCTTCCAGGCCGACCCCGGCGAATTCGCGGGGCCACAGCCAGCCGAAATGGGCGATGTCGGCGATGGTGAAGGCGTCGCCGGCGGCGAAGCGGCGTGTCGCCAGTACCGCGTCGAGCACCGCGACGGTGCGCTTCGCCTCTCCGGAGAAGCGTTCGATGGCGAGCGGCTGCGGCTCGGCGGCGAGGCGCTGGAAGAAGCCCGCTTGGCCGAAGGCGGGGCTCAGGCCGGAGGCGTGGAAGAACAATTGCTCGAACACGCGCGCCCGCGCCTCGCCCGAGGCGGGGAGCAGCTTGCCGGCCTTCTCGGCGAGATAGACGAGGATCGCGGCGGACTCGGTTAGCACCAGGTCATTGTCGACCAGCACCGGTACCTTGGCGTTCGGGTTGAGCGCGATGAAGTCGGGCAGCTTCTGCTCGCCCTTGCGGATGTTCACCGCGTGAAGCTCATAGTCGAGGCCGAGTTCTTCCAGTGCGATCGGCACCTTGATGCTGTTGGGCGTGGCGAAGGCATAGACGTCAAGCATGAGAGTCCTCCTTGGAGTTGAAGCGGGCCCGGAGCAGCGGGGCGGCCATCGCGACCAGCGCCGGGATCGGGCTACCGGTGCTCTGGTAGGCGAGCAGCCCGTCGAGGACCGCGGGTGCGGCGCTGGTCCGCATTAGCCATGTCAGCATCGACGGTCTCCTTGTTCGCCTCGGCGGATCCGAAGACGTGTCGACGAAATGCCTCTTCTGTTGTGGACATGGCAGCCGCGCCTGCGCGATAACGTCCATTCCGAGGAGGAATGACGTGGACCGATATCAGGCAATGGCCACCTTCGTGCGGGTGGTGGAGACCGGCTCCTTCTCGGCGGCGGCGCGGCATCTCAACGTGGGGCAGCCGGCGGTATCCAAGACGATCGCGCAGCTGGAGGGCCGGCTGCAGGTGAGCCTGCTGATCCGCTCGACCCACGGCCTTACCCCGACCGAGGCGGGGCAGCGCTTCTACGAGCGCGCCAAGCTCGCCATCCAGGAGGCCGACGAGGCCGAGCTTGCCGCGCGCGGGGCGGGGGCGGGCCTTTCCGGCTGCCTGCGGGTCTCGGCGGCCACGACCTTCGCGCGGCTGCATGTCGTGCCGCTGCTGCCGCGCTTCCTGGCACAGCATCCCGAACTGGAGATCGACGTGATCCTCGACGATCGCGTGATCGACCTGATTGCCGAGGGCATCGACGTCTCGCTGCGGATGGGGGCGCTGCCAGATTCCTCCGCCGTGGCGCGCAAGCTGGCGACCGGGCGCCGTTCGGTGCTGGCAACGCCCGGCTATCTCGCCCGCGCCGGCGCGCCGCAAAGCCCGGCCGACATCGCCGCGCACGATACCGTGTTGTACAGCCAGCTCTCCAACATCTGGTCGTTCCAGCGCGACGGCACCGAAGCGTCGGTGACGGTGCGCAGCCGGGTGCGCGTGAGTGCGGCCGAGGGTCTGCGCGCCGCGGTGCTGAGCGACATGGGGCTGACCATCGCGTCGGACTGGATGTTCTGGTCCGAACTGGCGAGCGGGGAAGTCCGCCGGGTGCTGACGGACTGGACGCTGCCGCCGATCGACCTCTGGGCCGTGTTCCCGGCCGGGCGCATGGCGAGCGCCAAGGCGCGCCAGTTCGCCGCCTTTGTCGAGGCAGCCATGGCGGGCCACCAGGCTACATCGCCAAACTAGCAGCGGCGGCTGCTCATTCCCCGGAGGAATGGACGTTAGTCGCCGGGCGCGGCTGCACCGGCGAGGTGCGGTGGCGCATCTGTGCCTTGCCACTACGGACAAGGACCACCCCCATGACTCTCCAAGCCAAGCTCGATGCTTTCAAGGCCGATTTCGAAGCCGGCAAGCCGCCCTACAACGTGCCGCCCTCGGTGATCGCAACGATGCGCCGCGCGACGGCGGAGCTGATCGCCAGCGGTGCCGCAGCCGAGGCGCGCAAGGCCGGCGACAAGGCCCCGGCCTTCACCCTCAACGATCCCGACGGCAATCCCGTCTCCTCGTCGGCGCTGCTCGCCAACGGGCCGCTGGTCGTCAGCTTCTCTCGCGGGGCCTGGTGTCCCTATTGCAACATGGAGCTGCAGGCGCTGCAGGAAGCGCTGCCGGCGTTCCAGGCACTGGGCGCGAACCTCGTCGCCATCTCGCCGCAGACCGCGGTGAACAGCCGCAAGTCGGTGCGCCAGAATGCGCTCGATTTCCCGATCCTGTCGGACACCCATAACGATGTCGCCGCCGCGTTCGGCCTCCGCTTCGCGCTTCCCGACTATCTGGTCGAACTTTACCAGAGCCTCAAGAACGACCTGCCCGCGTTCAACGGCGACCCCAGCTGGACCCTGCCGATGCCGGCCCGCTACGTGATCGGCCAGGATGGCACGATCCTCTATGCCGAGGTGAACCCGGATTACACCCGCCGCCCCGAGCCCGAGGACATGCTCCCGGCGCTCCGCCGCGCCGTCGCCCTTTCCGCCTGACCCTCCGCCCGGCCGCGCCGGCGGCCGGGCCTTTCGGGAGCAGTCCCATGTCGCGTACCTTTCTCGTCACCGGTGCCAGCAAGGGCATCGGCCTTGCGCTCGCCCAGCGCCTCCATCGAAGCGGCCACCAGGTTGTCGGCCTCGCACGCCGCTCGACGGCGGACTTTCCCGGCACGCTGGTGCTGACGGACCTCGCCGATCCGGAGGCGACCGAGGCGACGCTCCGCGAGCTCCTCGCCCGTTTCCGCTTCGACGGTGTGGTCAACAATGTCGGGCTGGTGCGCCCCCAGCCGCTCGGCGCCGTCGAACTGCCCGTGCTGGAGGAGGTGCTGCGCGTCAACCTCCACCCCGCGCTGCAGGCCGTGCAGGCGCTGCTGCCGGGGATGATCGAGCGCGGCTGGGGCAGGGTGGTCAACATCACCAGCCTGACCGTACTCGGCGCGCCCGAGCGCACCGCCTACGCCGCTGCCAAGGCCGCGCTGGCCAGCTTCAGCCGCAGCTGGGCGCTGGAACTGGCGACCACCGGCATCACCGTGAACGCGGTGTCGCCCGGTCCCACCCAGACTGCGCTGTTCCGCGAGAACAATCCCGTGGGCAGCAGCGGCGAGCAGCGCTATCTGGCGCAGGTGCCGATGCGTCGCCTGGGCTGGCCGGACGAGATCGCGTCGGCGATCGCCTTCCTGCTTTCCGACGATGCCGGCTTCATCACCGGCCAGACGCTGCATGTCGACGGCGGCGCCTCGATCGGCAAGGCGGCGTTCTAAGACAGCATGGTGCCGTCTGCACTCAGGGGGCGGTGCGCTGGCGAAGCAACTGCAGGCACCAGTCCGTGAACGCGCGCACCTTGGCCGGCCGATGCTGGCGGGTGGGGTACAGCGCGTAGAGCGGGAAGGTTTCGCCCGGCCAGTCCGGAAAGAGCTCGACCAGCGCGCCGCGCTCCAGGAGGTCGCGGCTGCCCAGTTCGAGGATCTGCGCTATTCCCGCACCCCCGCAGCAGGCGCGGATCATCGTGTCGACGTCCGAGACCATCAGCCGCGCCGGCTGGCGGACGGGCAGCACCACATCCCCCCGTCGAAATTCCCAGGCGAAGGGGCGGCCGCTGCGGGGATCCTGATAGTCGATGCAGGCGTGGTCGATCAGTTCCCGCGGGTCGGCCGGGCGGCCCTGCGCGGCGATATAGGCGGGCGAGGCCACGGTCAGGATACGCGTCTCCAGCAGCTTGCGCGCGGTGACCCCGGCCGAGGGCAGCTCGCCGAAGCGGAGCGCCATGTCGAACCCGTCGGCGACCAAGTCGCCGATCTGCTCGCGCATCAGCAATTCGAGCCGCAGCTCCGGATGCGCGGCGAGGAACGCGGTCAGCGCCGGCGCGAGCACCAGCCGCGAGAAGAACGGATCGACGTTGACCCGCAACCTGCCGCGGACCCGCTGGCTGCTGCCGGCGGCTTCGAGCGCGGCCTGTTCGATCCCTTCGAGATGCGGGCCCACCTGTTCCCAGAACCGCCGCCCTTCGTCGGTAAGGCGCAGGCTGCGCGTCGTTCGGTCGAGCAGCCGCACGCCGACGCGGGCTTCCAGCCGCTGGATGGCGCGTCCGACGCCCGACTGGGTCAGCCCCAGCGCCTCGGCAGCGCGGGTCATCGTGCCGGCCTCCACTACCGCCATCAGCACCGTCACACCCGAGAGCAGCCGTCCGTCATACCCCATGGTTCCATGACTCCTTATCCGGAATGTCTGGACGGAACGGCGCTACGCCCGCCGGAGTTGCCGCGCCATAGCGATGGGGTGTTTTGAGGAGGATCGCATGACGGAAGAATCGACTGCCCTTGTTCTCGGCGCATCGCGCGGGCTTGGGCTCGCCCTTGCCGAGGAATGGCTCGGCCGCGGCTGGAGGGTGATCGCGACGGCGCGCGGCGCATCCGAGGGGCTCGACGCGCTCGCGCGTCGTTATCCCGATGCCCTCGCGATCGAGCAGGTCGACATCAACGCGGCGGACGCAGTGCGGACGTTGCGCGCGCGGCTGGACGGGCGGCGGCTCGACGTGCTGTTCGTCAACGCCGGCATCGCGCGCGCGATCGAGGCGAGCCCCGCCACCGCCGACGAAGCCGATTTCCTCGACATGATGCTCACCAACGCCTTTTCGCCGGTCCGTGCTGCCGAACTGCTGCGCGACCTGGTGCCCGCGGGCGGGACGATTGCGGTCATGACCTCCGAGCTGGGCAGCATCGAGCACGCGGGGGGCGGCTGGCAGCTCTATTCCTCCAGCAAGGCCGCGCTCAACATGCTGATGAAGGGCTATGCGGCAAAGCATGCAGGCGACGGGCATGTGCTGCTCCTGGTTGCGCCGGGCTGGGTGCGGACCGACATGGGCGGTAGCGATGCCGCCCTGTCGATCGAGGAGAGCATCCCGCTGGTCGTCGACATGATCGAGGCCAATCGCGGCGAGCCGGGGCTCCGCTATGTCGACCGGTTCAACCGGCGCATTCCCTGGTGAGACCGGGATCGGCGGCGGCCCGGCGGTCGCCGCCGATCTCCAGTATCAACGGGCGGGCAGCGTGCGGCCGAGAAAGTCCTGGATCAGCGGCACGATCTCGTCGGCCTTGTCCTCCAGCGCGAAATGGCCGGAGTCGATCAGGTGCAGTTCGGCCTGGGGATTGTCGCGCAGATAGGCCTTGGCGCCGGCGACGACGAAGCATTCGTCCTTGGCACCCCATACGATCAGCATCGGCGGCTTGCGCGTGCGGAAAAAGGCCTGGAATTGCGGATAGAGCGCAAGGTTGGTGCGATAATCATAGAACAGGTCGAGCTGGATCTCGTCATTGCCCGGCCGATCGAGCAGCGCCTGGTCGTGACCCCACGTATCCGGGTCGACCCGGCTGGGGTCCGACACGCCGTTCAGATATTGCCACTTGGTGATCTCCGGCGTCACCACCTTGCGCAGCGCGTTGCGATTGGCGGGGCTGGGATCGGCCCAGAGCGCCTGCACCGGCTTCCAGAAGTCCTGGATGCCGTCGAGATAGGCATTGCCGTTCTGGACGATCAGGCCGGCGACGCGGTCCGGGTGGCGCAGCGCCAGGCGCAGGCCGATCGGCGCGCCATAATCCTGGATGTACATCGTGTAGCGGGTGACGCCGATCTGATCGAGCAGCGCCTCGGTGACGTCGGTCAGGTGCGCGAAGGTGTAGGCGAACTGGGTGTGATCGGGGGCGCTCGACTGGCCGAAGCCGGGATAGTCGGGCGCGATCACATGGTAGCGCGTGGCCAGCGCGGGGATCAGGTTGCGATATTGGAAGGAAGAGCTCGGAAAGCCGTGGAGCAGCAGCACGGTCGGCGCGTCCTTGGGGCCGGCTTCGCGATAGAAGATGTCGAGGCCCTGTATCTTGGCCGTGCGGTAGTGGAGTACCGTTTCCGGCGCCTGCACGGTAGCCCGGCTTGCGGGCTCGGCGGCATGCGCAGCGGGTGTGCCGAAAGCGAGAGCGGCGGCAAGCGTGCCGGCGGCGAGTGCGTTCATCATGGTCTGCTCCTTGAGCGAAGGACTTGGATACCCCTTTGTGGCTCTCGGCAGATCGGATGATAATCGGCGGATGCTGAAGTTCATCCTTGCGATTCCGATCGATAATCGCCGCGCGTCGACGCGACGAAGTCCAGCACCGCCTTGGCGAAGGCCTCGGGTTCCTCGAGATGCGCGAAATGCCCGCTCTGCTCGAACAGGACCTGGCGAGCGTCGGGCAGATGTTCGGTCAGACGGTCTGCAAATTCCGGACCGAGGATGAAGTCGTCCCGGCCCGCCATCACCAGCGTCGGCGTGGTCAGTGTGGCCAGTCGGTCGCGGACGTCGAACGGCGCGGAGTCGCCGACCAGGAAGGTGGCGTGCAAGCGGCGGCGCAGCGCCGCCAGCACTTCGGCGGAGCGGGCTGGATTGGAGAAATAGGCAGGCAGCAGCCCTCGCAGCGTCGCGGTATAGGCGGCGTCGCTGCGGATCGCCGGCAGCCCGTTCCAGGCCGCGCGCACGCTCTCCGCGTCGGGGGTATCGCGATGGCGGCGTACGAAGTCGTCGATCCGCGCGGCCGCCGCAGCCATGAAGCCCCCGCCGGTACTGGCAGCGCCGGCATATAGCAGCAGGCCCGCCACGGCGTCCGGCCGGCGCAGCGCCGCTTCGAGGACAACAAACGCGCCGTGCGAATGGCCGAGCAGATACGGGCGGTGCACCGCCATGGCGTCGAGCAGCGCGACCAACTGGTCGGCGAAGCGATCGACCAAATAGCCCATCGGGTGCGTCGGCAGTCGCCCGGACGCACCGGTGCCGATCGGATCGAGATAGACCATGGTCAGATGGGGCTCGAGCAGCGGCATGCGCAGATAGCCGGAATCGATCCCCGGCCCGCCGGAATGGACGATGCAGCAGGGGCCGGTGCCCGCCACGTGGAGATGCTGCGGGATGCCCGCGACGATCAGGGTGTGGCTACCCTGTGGGAGAGGGAATGGCATGGGTTCGCTACCAATATCGGGTGGGCGGAATGCAGAACCCGGCCCGCGCCATCGTGGCGCAGGCCGGGCAGGTTCGCACGTGGGGGAGGCGTGCGGGTCAGGCGGCCTGGGCGGCCGGCCTGGTCCATTCATTGCCCTGCATGAAGCTGTCGAGCGGGGTGTGGACGATGTGGTTGGTGTAGTTGCTCATCACCTTGGTCGCGACGCCGAGCACGACCTCGAGCACGTTCTGGCGGGTAAAACCGGCGGCGAGGAACGCGTCCACCTCCGCGGTGTCGACCCAGCCGCGGTTGCGCACGACCAGCGTGGCGAAGCGGTGCAGCGCCTCCAGCCGCGCATCGGGCAGCGGGGTGCCGGCACGCAGCGCCGCGATGACGCCGGCGTCCATCTTCTGCATCTTGGCCAGGGTGGTGTGGCCGGCCATGCAATAATGGCATTCATTCTCGAAATTGGCGGTGAGGTAGACCACCTGCTGCTCATGCGCGGTCAGGCTGGTCTTCGAGAACAGGTCCCACAGCGCGGTGTAGCCGGCGAGCAGCTCGGGCGATTCCGCCATATAGGACTGGAGATTGGGGACGAAGCCGAAGGCTGCCTTGACGCCTTCGAAGATCGGGCGGGCGGCGGCCGGGGCGGTATCGACGGTGTAGGCGGTAAAGTCGGTCATGGGTCGTTCCTTTCCTGGGGTGATGCGTTCGACAGGCAGGGAAATGCCGCTTCCCACCGCGGCGACGAAGACCGCTTGGCCGACTAATGCCTATGCCTGCCGAGAATGGGTTGGCAGTGGCCGGTCTCAGCCGGGATGCCGCGCGAGGAAGTCGAGGATCCGCTGCGCGATGGCATCGGTGGCTTCGTCGAGCGCGAAATGGCCGGCGTCGAGCAGCTGGATCTCGGCATCCGGCAGGTCGCGCCGATAAGCCTCGGCGCCGGCGGCGACGAAGGACGGATCGTTGGCACCCCAGGCGACCAGCGTCGGCGGCCGATGCGTGCGGAGCCATGCTTGCCAGACAGGGTAGGCGGCGACATTGGTCCGATAGTCGTAGAGCAGCGCCGCCTGGATCGCGCGCTGTCCCGGCAGGGCGAGATGGGCGGCCTCGTCGGTCCAGCTGTCGGGATCATAGCGTTCCGGATGGCGGGTGCCGGCAAGGTGGCGCTGCTTCGTGGCGTCGAACGAGAG
Organism: Sphingomonas sp. ABOLE; assembly: GCF_003950455.1. Lineage (NCBI taxonomy): Bacteria > Pseudomonadati > Pseudomonadota > Alphaproteobacteria > Sphingomonadales > Sphingomonadaceae > Sphingomonas > Sphingomonas sp. ABOLE. The sequence goes on along the minus strand of NZ_QQWY01000021.1, from coordinate 69,370 downwards.
AAAGGCGTCCACCACCTCCGGATGCGCGGCCGGTGCCGCCCAATACTCCGCGATCCTCGTCCATTTCGGGCCGAGGCCTTCGCGATAGGCATTGCCGTTCTGGACGATCAGCGCCTGCAACCGCTCCGGATGCGCGAGGATCATGCGGTAGCCGACCGGCGCGCCGTAATCGTGCAGGTACAGCGAATAGCGACGGATCCCCAGCTGGTCGAGCAGCGCGCCGGTCGTCTGGGCGAGGTGATCGAAGCTGTAGCGATAGGTATCGGGCGACGGCGCGTCGCTCTGGCCGAAGCCGGGATAGTCGGGCGCGATCAGGTGATAGCGCGTCGCCAGCAGCGGGATCAGGTTGTTGAATTCACGCGACGACGATGGGAAGCCGTGGAGCAGGACGATCGTCGGTGCGTCCCTCGGTCCCGCCTCTCGGTAGAAGATCCCGACGCCTTCGACCTGCACCTTGTGGAAGCTGGTCGTCGCCGAAGTGGAGGGCAGGGGCGGCGCAGGCAGCGCCGGCGTGGCGGCACTGAGGGCGAGGGCCGCAAGCTGCTGGAACATGGAAACCTCCGAAGGTTGTGGAGTTGCGCAGGTCGCCGGTCGACAGGGCGGTCAATGGAGCGCGGCGAGGAGCCCGTCGCGAAGCCACGCCCCCAGCCAGCCGCCGACGATGGCGGCGCTGGCCGCTTCGCCATGCTCCTCCGCGAGGGCAGTGCAGAGCGCGCCGAATTGCATGCCTGCCTCCAGCTGGAGGATCGCCGTCGCCTCAGCCTGCTCGATCGTGCGGAAGCTGGGGTTGAAGCCGTCGCGCCAGAGCAGCACGGCGCCAGGGGCGGGCAGGCGCTGGGCGGCGGGCGGAACGGTGCCGTCGACAAGCGCCTGCCACAAGGCGGCGGCATTGGTCTTCACGGGCAGCATGGCGAGGTTGGAAACGAAAGCGAAGCGCGCCGTCTCCCATTCTACGGCGCCCAGCGCCTCCACGAGGAAGGGGGCAATGTCGGGCGTGGTGAACGCCGCCGCCAGCGCCCATTCGATACGCGCCAGTTCGGCGCATTCCGCATCGTCGGGGTAAAGCGCCGCGATGGTCGCCGGGAAGTCCTCGCCATAGGCGTCGAGCGTCCAGGCGGAGGGCGGCGAGGCTTCGATATGCCGTGCGGCGGCGGCGAGGAACGCCGTCTCGCCCAGCCAGCGCTGCAGCTGCGGAAAGCTGCTCTCCAGCGCGGCGACCAGCTGGCTGCGGTAATTGTTGAGATAGACATCCAGACCCGGATCGTCGCCCAGCCGGGTCGCCGCGTCCGGGCACTCGCCCTGCAGCCAGCGGCCGAAATCCGCCTGGAGCGCCGCCAGCCTCATGCCGCCACCCGCAGCGCGGCAATGGCGCGCGCGTGATCGAGTTCGGCAAGCAGCTCGGCGAGCGGGGGAATGGCGTCGTCGCGCTCGATCATCGTCGCGACCGGCCCGACACGCTCCAACGCTTCGGCATAGAGCGCCCAGACGGGATCGGGCACCGGCCGGTCATGGGTGTCGATCAGCAGCGTCTCGCCGCGACTGTGCCCGGCAAGGTGGATCTGCCGCACGCGCGCGGCGGGAATGCCGGCCAGATAGGCATGCGCGTCGAAGCCATGGTTGGTCGCGCTGACGAAGATGTTGTTGACGTCGAGCAGCAGCTCGCAGCCGGTGCGGGCGCAGAGCGCGTCGAGGAACGCCCATTCGGTCATGTCGGCGCCGTCGAACGCGATGTAGCTCGACGGGTTCTCGATCAGCATCGTGCGGCCGAGCGCGGTCTGCGCCGCGTCGACATTGTCGCACACGGTCCGCAGTGCTTCCTCGGTATAGGGCAAAGGGAGCAGGTCGTGCGACTGGAAGTCGCCGAACCGCGTCCAGCAGAGATGGTCCGAGACGAACAGCGGCTCGACCGCGTCGACCAGCGCGCGCAGGCGCTGCATATAGTCGCGATCCACGCCGTCGGCCGAGCCGATCGACATCGACACGCCGTGCAGCGCCACTGGATGACGCTCGCGCACCCGGCGCAAGATGTCCCGCGGGCGGCCGCCGGGAACCATGAAATTCTCGGAGATGACTTCGACGAAGTCGACCGGGACCGGCGCTGCGGCCTCCAGAAAATCGGCATAGTGCGGCTTGCGCAGCCCCAGGCCGAAAAGATGCGGATGGGGCATGCCCTTCCTCCTTCCAAACGAGGCGGCCCGGCGGGGAGGCCGGGCCGCCGGGCGCGTCACTTCGGCTCGGTCAGGCTGCCGCCCGCCGCCTTGCAGGCCTTGGCGGACACCGCCTTGAAGCCCTGGCCCTTGCATTCGTTCTGGCCCTTGCAGTCGTGGTTGCCCGACTTGCAGTCCGACGTGCCCTTGCAGCTGTTGATGCCGTAGCAGTGGACGACCTTGCCCGCCGAAGCGGCCGGGGCGGCGACGCTGACGCCGGAGAGCGCGACGAGGGCGGCGGTGGCGGCGATGCTGGCGCCGGTCTGGAGCGTGATCATGGTTAGGTTCCCTTGGATAGATGGGTGCCGGATCGGCCTTCCATCTACGGGCCGGCGCGGGGGCCGGTTACACGCTCACCATCGCAGGACGCGCGGGCCGATCAGCGCACCCAGTCCAGTCGCCAGCAGGATGCCGAGGCTGTACCAGGTCAGCACGAACACCGCGGCATATTCGTCGCAGTGGAGGCAGTAGATGGTGGCGGCCCAGGCACCCGCGGCCAGGCCCGCGGCAGCACCTGCCGCCCGCAAATTGGTCGGCGCCAGCTTCCGGAACGACCAGAGCAGCCCGAGGAAGATCGGCACTGCGAGCAGCAGCACCCGCCACGGGCAGCGGTTCCAGCTGCCGCCCAGCCACATCGAGAGCCAGTCGCGCATCGGCGTGCGGATCATTTCCTCGATGGCGAGCGCTGCAAGCAGCAGGATCGGCAGCGCCAGCGGCCACAGCATGCGCAGCGATCCGCCCTCCGGCCGCGCCAGCCGTACGGTCGCGGTGACCGCGATCAGCCCCAGCGACAGCGTGTAGGCCCATTTCATCCAGAAGGAGAAGCCGAACATCGCCTGCGGAAAGTCCGGCCGCATGCCGAACAGCGCGAAGACCAGCCCGATGCTCACCACGCCGCCGCCGGCGATGCCGAGCGCGATGCGGCGCCCGATGAAGCGCGGCGGGATGGCACGGACGTCGGCGGACAGCGCCGCGATCAGCCGCTCGGTGCTGTTGGTGTCGGGGTCGTGCGCCATCATTCGTGCCCCCGCAGCCGCGCGGCGAGCGCCTTGAGCCCGCGATGGACCGATACCTTGACGTCGGACTGGCCGATCCGCGCGCCCTCGGCCGCTTCGGCGACGCTCAGGCCCTCCAGATGCGTGTCGCGGATCGCGCGCGCCTGCTTGTCCGACAGGCCGGAAAGCAGGCGATCGACATCGACACGCGCGGTCACCGCCTCCTCGAAGCCTTCCGTGATCAGGATCGCCTCGACCTCCTCGATCGGCACCGAAACGCGGCGCCTGCGGAGATGGTCGATCAGGCGGTAGCGGGCGACGGCGTAGAGCCAGGCGGTGAACGGTCGATCGCGGTCATAGGTGCCGCGCTTGGTGTGAATGGCAATCAGCGTTTCCTGCACCAGATCCTCGATATCCTCATCCCCCCGCATCCGGCGGCGAAAGAAGCTGCGCAGCAACGGGACGAGCGCGCGCAGCAACGCCGCATGCGCCGCGGCATCGCCGTCCAGTCCTGCCGTCATCCACGCTCGTAGCTCTGCTTCGCTGTGCCGCATTCCCACTCCTGGTCGGGCGTACGTGGGCGAATGGCGGCAGGTTACAGCAGCGATGCAGAAAAGAAATCGCACGCTCGACCCGGCCGGATCTGTAACCGCGCTTTTTCCCGCGGCGTACGGCAGCAGGTGACCCGGCGCCTCCGCCTTCCCCGGGGTCACCGCGCGGCGGCCATGCCCCCCTGCGGGCCGCCGCGCGAGAGGCCCCCTCGACGGAGTATTCCCATGATCAAGACGTCCGCCGCGCTTGCCGCGACCCTCGCCCTCGGCATTGCCGCCACCGCCGCCCATGCCCAGCAGCCCAAGATGGAGAAATGCTATGGCGTGGCACTTGCCGGCAAGAACGACTGCAAGGCGGGTGCCGGCACCAGCTGCGCAGGCACCGCGACCAAGAACTATCAGGGCAATGCCTGGAAGCTGGTCAAGGCGGGTACCTGCACGTCGATCAAGACCCCCAAGGGCAATGGTTCGCTGACCCCGAAGGCCTGACGCCCCCCGCCCGGCCGCGCGGGTGGCCGGGCATCCCCTGACGCCTGGAGTCCACCATGCAATCCTTCGCCACCCTCTATGCCCGCGCGGGCGACCTCGCCGCGCGCCTGCTGCCGCCGTCGCTGCTGCTCCTCGTCGCACGGCTGGGCATCGCCGCCATCTTCTTCCTGTCCGGGCGCACCAAGGTGGAAGGCTGGCTGACGATCACTGATTCCACCTATGAGCTGTTCCGCACCGAGTATGCGCTGCCCTTCGCGCCGCCGGTGCTTGCCGCGCATCTCGCGACCTATTCCGAGCATTTCTTCCCGATCCTGCTCGTGCTCGGCCTGTTCACCCGGCCCGCGGCGCTGGCACTGCTGGGCATGACGACGGTGATCGAAGTGTTCGTCTATCCCGATGCCTGGCCGACCCATCTCAGCTGGGCGGGGCTGCTGCTGCCGTTGGTCGCTGCCGGGCCGGGGGCGTGGTCGCTCGATCGGCTGCTCGGGCTGGAGGTGCGACCTGCATCAACGAAAGATCGCTAGGATTTGCGGAAGTCACAATATCGCGCTGCGGTCACCCCCACTTGAGAAAGGTGGTGCGGCTCCCGGCGGTCTGGTGCTTTGGGCTGTTCCACATCTCTAACAAATGTCGAATGTCGGCTCCTGGCAAGCGCTACCGTTCGACATGCCATCGCGGATCGGTAGCTCAGTCCCAAATCCAGTCCCCTGCACCGCGGATCTGAGCGTCGGTCGTTTGCGTCCGCTTCTGGGTTGATCAAACGCCGTGCTGAATGTCCGAAAGTGGGCGCGCAGCTGCCTGACCCCCCGCGCCCGCGTCCCCTGGCCGCTCGCGACCAGGGCCGGCTGAGATAACCTGCCTTTGAGCCGCTCCGATGCATATCGTCAGGAAGGCGTCCAGTTCCCGCCGTCCAGGGAGCCGTTCAAGCACGATCCGCTCGCTCCTGGTAAAGACCGCCGTTGGAGGTGAGATCGCCCATGGCCGTGCCTGGTCGCGCGATACGGGCGCTAGTGACCTGCTCCCCAGAAATCATGCCATTGGTAAGTTAGCTCGTCAGATGGAGACGAGTGATGCGGCGAAGCCGATTTACCGAGGATCAGATCATTGGGGTGCTGCGGGAGCATGAGGCTGGCGTGAAGACCGCCGACCTGTGCCGGAAACACGGGATCAGCGATGCGACCTTTTACACCTGGAAGTCGAAATACGGTGGCCTGACGGTTTCCGACGCCGCGCGGTTGCGAGCGCTCGAGGACGAGAACCGTCGGCTGAAAAAGCTGCTGGCGGAGTCGATGCTCGACGTGTCGGCGTTGAAGGACTTGCTGGGAAAAAACTGACGCGGTCTGTGGAACGCTACGCTGCGGTGGAGAAGCTGATGGCCGATCACGGTTTCTGCGAGCGTCGCGCCTGCAGGCTGGTCGGGGTCAATCGGTCGGCGTGGCAATATGAGCCGCTTCGCGGGAAGGACGATGCTGTCCGCGAGCGGATGCGCGAGCTCGCGAACGAGCGTCGTCGGTTCACCACCGCACGCAGGACCTGGTGTTCGCGCGGCGTCAGGGTTGCCAGCAACGCGGCACGGCGATTGGCGATGCCGTCTGCCGCGCGGCGATTGCGGTCCTGCTCGGTTGCGCGGGCGATCGCATCGAGGAGCGCCTGGTGGCGAAAGGGCTTGGTGAGGAAGTCGACGGCGCCCAGCTTCAGCGCCTGCACGCTCATCGCAATGTCGCCATGGCCGGTCAGGAACACGATCGGCCGTCAGTTTCCCTTCGAGAGGAGGATCTGTTGCACGTCGAGGCCGCTAAGGCCGGGCATGCGGACGTCGAGAACGAAGCAGCCGGGGCGATCGGGCAGATCGGCCCGCAGCATCTCCCTGCCGGAGCCAAAGGCGAGTACGTCCATGTCGACGGTTTCCAGAAGCGATACGATCACGTGCCGAACCATCCGGTCGTCGACGACGACAACGGGGGTGGTGCATCGGCCATCGAGGTCATCCGACGAATCCAAAGGCGCCAGTGCGCCGCCGAACGGCGCATGTCGGCCTTTGTCGTCTTTACCAACCTTCGGCCAGGACGGGGATTGCATCTCGAGCCCGGTGCGGTCGATCACATGCATCGCTCGCCCCTTCATCGCCTCCGCTTCGATCTGCCGGCACTTTCCCATGCGGCAACGGACGGCGGCACCCTAACTAGGGCTAGTGTTACATCCGTCGTTCGGGTGGGGCGGGGCGTCAGCCCGGACGTCCCTGGAGGATGATCCCTCGCCGGCCGAACATGCCGGTATCCATGGAATAGAATTGTCGGTCAGCCTGCCCGGGCTGGAACCGGCCTTGGCTACCAAGCTGGCGGAGGAGGCGGACCAGATCTCCCCCTATTCGCACCGCGCGCGCGAGGAGATCCGTGTCGGCATCGCCGACCGACGCGACCCGCTGCCGCCGGTCGCGACGCCATTCAGCCTTCTTCCTCTACCTTCGCGTCGAACGCGGCGCGGCTCGCGGTGAGGCTTTCGAGATGGCTTTCCACCCACCCGCCCAGTTCGCGGCCCTGCGCGGCGAGCGAGGCGCCCATCTGGGTCAGCCGGTATTCGACCTTGGGCGGCGTGGTGGGATAGACCTCGCGGCACACCAGGCCGTCCCGTTCCAGCGCGCGCAGGGTGCGGGTCAGCATCTGTTGCGAAATGCCGGGCACCGCGCGTCGCAGCGCGTTGAAGCGCATTGCGCCGGTCTGCAGCGTCACCACGATCGGCAAGGTCCAGCGATCACCGATCCATCGCAGATGCTGCGAAAGCTCGATGCAGCGGTGCGATCCGGGGTCCAGCGAAGTCATATGGGTGTGACCATGTCAGGAAAATATGCGTTCTTGGCCGAGGGTCAACCCGCCCGTAGGCATGCTGCATTCCACCAACAGCAGGATAGTCAGCGATGCAGCTTCTTCATCTCGACTCGTCGATCCAGGGCGATACGTCGGTCACGCGGTTGCTTTCCGCCGCCGTGGTCGAGCGCTATCGGCAGCAGATCGGCGGGATCGCCGTCGACTACCGCGACCTCGCCGCGGCGCCGCTTCCGCACATCACCTTGTCCCGTTTCGGCACCGATGCGGCGGAGGCCGTTCTCGCGGAATTCCTGGCCGCCGACGTCCTCGTGCTCGGCGCCCCGATGTACAATTTCGGCATCCCCAGCCAGTTGAAGAGCTGGTTCGACCACATCCTGGTTGCCGGCAAGACCTTCCGCTACGGTGCCGGCGGTGTCGAAGGCCTCGCCGCCGCAAAGAAGGCGGTGGTCGTGCTGTCGCGCGGGGGCCTCTATTCGGAAGGGCCGGCCGCCCCCATGGAGCACGCCGAGACGCATCTTCGCGCCATGCTGGGCTTTATCGGAATCGATCGACCGCAGATCGTCGTTGCCGAGGGGGTCGCGATGGGCGACGCGCCGCGGCGTGCCGCGATCGACGCGGCGCTGGCTGCGGTGGAGCATGTGGCAGCGGCAAAGGAGCCGGCCGAAGCGTGATTCCGTGCATGCCGTAAATCGAGCTACGGCCGAAACGGAATGGCAATTCACCGGCGTACCTTGCTCGATCCGCGTCGCTTGCGCGGCTAGTCACGCCCACATGACGAAGATAACCATCACGCCGGTGACAAATAAACGCGAGCGAAAAGCGTTCTTGGCGCTACCATTTCGCCTGTACGCGGAGGATCCTTACTGGGTCCCTCCGCTCAAGGGGGAGGCGCTTGGGCTGATCACGCCCGAGAAGATCGGCTGGTTCTCGCATGCCAAGGCGCAATTGTTCCTGGCATATCGGGATGGCCGCGTCGTCGGGCGCATCTCCGCGCATATCGACACGCTGGCGCTCGACATGCCGGCGGCCTTGGGTTTCGGGCCGGGTGTCGGCCAATGGGGCCTGATGGATGCGGAGGAGGAGGAAGTTTTCCTCGCCCTGCTCGACCGCGCCGAATCCTGGTTGCGAGACCAGGGCATGACGCGCGCGCTCGGCCCGACCATCATGTCGATCTGGGAGGAGCCGGGGCTGCTCATCGAAGGGTTCGATCAGGCCCCCACGGTGATGATGGGGCACCATGGCCCGAAATTTCGGGCATGGATCGAGGCCGCCGGGTACGAGCCCGTCAAGCAATTGCGCACCTATGAACTCGACATCACGCGCACCTTCCCGCCGATCGTCCAGCGCATCCACGCGGGGGAGAACAACAAGCGCATCGTCGTCCGCAAGGTCGACAAGCGCCGCTTCGACGAGGAAGCCGCGATTATCCTCGAAATCCTGAACGATGCCTGGTCGGACAATTGAGGGGCGCCCCGCTCACCCCGCCCGAGATCGAGGATGTCGGCGTGAAGCTCAAGCCGATCGTGTTCAATGACCTGATCCGCATCGCCGAGCTGGATGGGCGGCCGGTGGCGTTCATGATCACGCTGCCCGATCTCAACGAGGCGATCCGGCCGCTCAACGGCAATCTTCTGCCCTTCGGCTGGGCCAAGCTGCTGCTGTGGCTGCGCAAGCCGCGCGTGACCACGATGCGCGTGCCGCTGATGGGCGTGCGCAAGGAATTGCAATCCTCCCGTCTCGCCAGCCAGCTGCCTTCATGATGATCGAGCAGATCCGCCAAGCGTCGGTCGCCAACTATGGCGCGTCGCGCGGCGAGATCGGGTGGATCCTCGAGGACAATCAGGGGATGAAAGCGATCGCCACCACGATCGACAGCCGGATCAACAAGATATACCAGATCTACGGGGACAGCCTGTAGACGCTTGCGTCGGGCCACCGGGAAGCGACGCCGCGGCACTGACGCTACGTTCGAAACCTGTTTCGGCGCGCATGAAGCGGCCGGGAAACGAAGATCGACGACATGGCGTGCATGCGCTTCGGCGAAGCCCTTCAAGGATGCGAACCAGCGGTGACCGTCGATCTCTTCATAACCTATGTGATCACCGCAGCGCTTCTGACGATGGCGCCCGGGCTCGACACGGCCACCGTGTTGCGCTCGGCAATGGTCGAAGGTGCCGCGCACGGGGCTGCGACGGCGTGATGGCGCCCCCCGCGTCGGCTCGGCCGAGGCCGTATGCCCGGGTGTACGCGCTGATCGATTCACAATGGTGGTGCGTTGATGCCCCGTTCGACGCCGCGAGGAATCACAAGGAGTATCTGAAGGTATGCGCGCATACGGTCTTCGCAGTCTCTTCTTGGCCATGGCATTTGGGCTGGCTGCCGCCCCGCTGGCGGCCCAGACGCAGTCCGCGACGAACGCTTCGGCAGCGCGTGAGGCGCACGCTGCCGATCAGGCATTGAATGCCCAATACAAGGCTGCAAGCGCGCGGTTGTCGCCCGCCTCCCGCCTGCTGCTGCGCGATGCCCAGCGAAGCTGGATCGCGTTTCGCGACTCGCAGTGCAAGTTCGAGACCTCGGGCGCGCAGGGCGGCTCCGCTTACCCGTTGGTCCAGGCAACGTGTCTGAAGGCGCTCAGCCGGCAGCGCACCCAGCAGCTTAGGAGGATCGCGGCGTGCCAAGAGGGCGATCTCGCCTGTCCGCGTTGAAGCTAGCGGGTCCGATGGAAAGACCGCAGAATCCCTGTCGTGTTGAAGAGGGTGCCATGTCCCAAACAAATGTTCGCCACGTCCTTGCTTCCTTCGCGCTCCTGACGGTTGCTGCGCTGGTTGCCACCCCTACGGCCGCCGATCCGGATCACTCGCCCCCGCCGGGCGGCGTATACACGTTGAAGCCCGGCATATTCGTCGCGCAGGGCGTATCGTGCGGCAATCCGCCGAAAGCCGCGATCAGGCGCTACGACGGCAAGGGCATCAGCTCGGCGCATAGCCGCGCCTGCATCGCCCGGATCCTGTCCAAACGGCGCAGCGGATATGGCAGTCTCTACACGGTAAGCCAGTCCTGCATCGATGCCGGTGCCGGGCCCGCGAAGCGCGTTGTCGCGCAGCAGACGATCGACATTCCCGATGCCCTCCACTTCACAATACGGTCTGAGGGAAGGACGGCATATCGGTATTGCCCGATCCGCGAACTGCCTGCCGGCCTGCGCGCGACCCGCTAGGGCGGCGGGCGCCATTGGCGGCGCCGATCGCCGTGCACGTAACCGGCCAGACTTGCTCCGCTTCTCGATCCTCACCAGGATAGGCGTCGGCGAAGAACTCACCGGCGTCGGCCCGGCCACATGCCGCGCAGCATGGTGCGAAGGCGTATTAGACGACTGCCCGGCTGCGCACGGTACGCCGCGCGTGCCGGCACGACGAGCCCTACTTCGGTGCCGCCCCCCGATCTGCCGCCGCCGCCTCTGCTGATGACCACAAGCCGGCCCCCGATGCGCTCGGCGCGCTCACGCATGCCGCGCAGGCCGAAATGGCCTGGCCGCTCACCATGCGCGAGGATGTCTGCCGGTATTCCTACGCCGTCGTCGCAAACCGACAGCCGCAAGCTCTGCCGCCCCCAAATCAGCAAGACGGCAATCGACGCTGCATTTGCGTGCGCTTGGGCATTGCGGATGGCCTCCTCGCCGATCCGATGCACTTCCTCCAGAACCAGCGGGCGCAACGCGCGAGGTTCGCCTTCGGTCGTCACCTGCACGTCCGGTCCGGTCCTGCTTGCGGCCGTGGACGCGCTATCGATCAGCGCTTGTGCCAGATCACCAGCACGATCCCGCGTCCGAAGCTCCTGTACGCGATCTCGACCCTCGATGAGCACGGCCTGCGCCTGCTTCAGCGCCTCGTCCAGCGGCTTTCGCGCTGCAGCGTCGGGCAGCCGGTTCACCCCCGCTTTTATCTGCAGCATAAGCCCCTGGAACCCTTGCAGCAACGTATCATGCAGCTCGCGCGCGATCCGTTCGCGCTCGGCAATGCGGATATCGAAGCGATGTTGCAGCCGCGCAGTAAGTTGCCGGAGCCGCCACAGATACGAAGCGGCGAGGATGCCGATCACCCCGAGCCCGACCAGCAGCTTGAACCAGATCGACTGCACGAAGGTGGGGGGAATGGTGAATTCGAGCGTCGCGCCATCGCGGTTCCACACCCCGTCATTGTTGGCCGCGGTCACCCGGAAGCGATAGGTGCCGGGCCCCAGATTGGTGTAATAGGCGTCGCGTCGCGTCGCGGCGTCGATCCAGTCATTGTCGATGCCTTCGAGGCGATATCGAAAGCGAACCCGGCCTGGTATCGATAGACTGAGGCCCGCATATTGAATGGCCAACTGCGACGTTCCCGGGGCGAGGGTCATGCTGGAAGGGTTGCGATAGCGCAGTCCCGCCACCGTCATCGCGCGGATGGAAACCGGCGGCGGCACCGCGTTGCGCACCAGCCGGGCCGGATCGACCGACACGACGCCACCCGTGGTCGTGAACCACAGCCGACCGTCGCCGCCGCGCACGGCGTTCCGGTCGCCATCGCGAAACTGAACATTGGGAAGACCATCCTCCATGTCGAGGATCATCGCTTCCAGCGGCGCCGCGGGATCGGCGAACGCCTGGTCCAGCGCCCGGGACGACAATCGGATGATTCCGGCCCGGGCGATCAGCCAGGTCTGGCCGGTGGGCGTCTCGACGAACCCGGACGGACCGACCAGCCAGGGGAAACGAGTGGTGCCGATAGTCTGCAGGCGCCCTCCGCGCAGTCTGCTGATTCCGGATTGCCGCCCGAACAGGACGTCCCCCGCGCCCACATAGACCGTGCTGACGTCGGTCAGACGATCGCCGAGGATGGGAGCCGGATTCCTTCCCAGGCGGTCCAGCCCTACGAGCGCGCCGGATCCAAGCAACGCAAGGGATGGCTGCTGCGCCCTGATGATGAGGTATTGCGGGGTTGCGGCCAATGTCGCGAAGGAGCGCCGGTGCCATCGGCCCGAGCGAAGGCTGTGCAACTCCCCCGGGATACCCGGGCTGCCGATCAGCAGGTTATCGGCATTGTCCACGGCACAATATTGTCGGTCGCGGCCCAAAGGGACGTCGCGTCGTGCAATGCTGCCCGGCCGGATGCGCAGCGCCTTTCCCGTCTGGATCGCCCAGATGCTTCCGTCGTGCGCTTCGCACAGATCGTGCGTTTCTCCGCCAGCGCCCGGAATGCGTGTCGGCCGCCCGCCGGGCGGAATCTGGAACACGCCATCGTTGGCGCCGACATAGACGGTGCCGTTTCGCGCACCCAGCAGGACGTACCCCCAAACGCCCTTGGTTCCTATCGACGGCGTTACCACGACATTCGCAGCACGAAACCGATCAAGCCCCAAACTCGTGCCGATCCAGATATTGCCTTCCCGGTCCTCGAGAAAGACATTGGCGACGTCCGAGGTCAGCCCATCCTTCGCCGTGAATGTGTCAACCCGCTCCGAAACCGGGCGGTCGCGCCAAGCGCCCGGCGCGCGCATACGGAACAGACCGGCGCCGGTAATTCCCCATAGGTTGCCGTCGCGATCGAAGCGGGTGTCGAATGCGTTTTGCGCCGCAGGCGTCGCCACAGCGGGGCCGCCGGGAGCGAGCGATGCCGAACGCCTGCGGGTTCCGCGTCGGTCCGAGAACCAGATGTGCCCCGCTGCATCGTCGCTCACCGCAGCCAAGCCGACAGGCGTTTCGACCTTCTCGAAGCGGCGCGCGCCCTTTCTGAGAAGCAGGATCGCCTTGCTGGTCGTCACCCAGAGCGATCCGTCCCGCGTCGCGGTGACGTCGCTTATCCAGTCGTCGGGCAATCCCCAGTCGGTGCCGATTTCCTGCCAGCGCCCGCCTGCTCGGCGCAGAAGCCCTCGGCGCTGCAAGCCAGCGGCAAGCCAGATCGCGCCGTCGCTCGTCTGCGCAAGGCGCATCGTGAACGCCACCGTCTTTGGGACCGATCTGTCCAATTGCAAAGCGCCGCCGCGATACGTCGCCAGCGCACCATTATCGTATCCGACCCAGATGGTACCGTCCTGCGCCGCGAGCATCGCCGTGACGCGCCAGCTCTCGGCGCGCGGAACGCCCAGCGGGATGGGTTCGAAGGTGACGCCATCGAAGCGGTACACTCCTTCCGAGCCACCGATCCACAGATAGCCGTCAGGCCCCTGGACGAGCCCATAAATGCCCTGCGGCGCCCCCTCGGTGATCGTCCAGCGCGTGTGCTTATATTGGTTCAGGTCGCGGGCCGGGTCGAGGGCGTAGGCCGGACCATGCGCGAAGCCTGCAACCAAGATGCCCAGCAGAAAGCACAAGCGCGAGGCTACCATCGCTCCAAATGCTGTCTCCATACATTGCCGCGCGCCACGCCGCATCGCATGCCTCACCCGATCTCGCCTTGCGAGGATCGGGCTAACCCGATCGCGCCCCACGGCCATTCCCCTAAAGACCCAGTGGACGATAGCCCATTTCGCGCTGCCGGGCAGCCCTCGACAACAGTATTGCTAGGGGCATGCCAAGCATTCTCCCAACCTATCCGGACGGTCGGATTGGCACCGGACTCCTGCTGCTGCGCCTCTCGGTTGCGATGTCGATACTCGCTACGCCGATGCTGACGCCCGCGGCTGCGCGCCCTTGGGGCGTGATGCTGCTGGCGATCGGTCTCCTCATCGGGCTCTGGACCAGGATGATGGCAATCGGCTGCTTGGCACTGTTGCTCTCATGCCTGGTCACTAGCGTAGTTCCGATCGGGGCCGCCGCGCATTCGTTTGCGATGCTGGCAATCCTGCTGATGGGATCGGGTGCCTACTCCTCCGATGCGATCATTTTCGGGCGGCGGACGATCGTGCTCGGGCGCGGCCCGCGTTGACGACTTTCATGCAGGGTGCACGCGACACCGGCATCCGGCGAACTTCGGCGGGCGAAATGAACGAGATCGGCGTCGCTGAGAGGGGCTGGCGCGGGCTCTGCCGAGGAAATCGGTCGGTGCCAGATTTAGATCGGTTGTCGCCGACCATAACGTTCTCGTCATGCAGTGCGGATGTCGTTATTGCAGCGCTGAGCGCGATCATATCGGAATACATAAGTAAAAATCCCTGACCTCCCAATTTATGGGGAAGTTTTCGACACTGGAGGGGCCGTGGTCGACGACGCGTATAGTCGGTGCCGGGGGCAGCTTCAGGATGCCAATGGCCGCTACCACGAACTTGCCGCGACCTAGCTGCGCGCGATCCATCACGCCTTTGGCGATGTCGAAGACGCACTCGCCAGCGCCGCGCGGGCGTCCACCATGGCGACATGGGCGTCGCCGCGGGCGAGGCTGACACAGGCGACGAGCATCGTGGATCTATACAAGGCGCTGGGGGGCGGCTGGTCGATATCGGCGGACGGAAACACTGCGTACTCGGGCGCGTGATATCTTCTGTCCGGCGCCGCGAGGATCGCCGCACGGATTGTCGTGTCCGCCGCAAAGCGCTGGCTGCCAGACGGCGGGGATCCGGCGAAGGCCGGCCGATCGCTCAGTGCGGGTGGAGGTTCAGGTACAGGTTGAATCGGGTGCCGGGGCTTGCCTGCTCCCAGACCGCGATCGCATTGAGCCGCTTCACCGTGGCGTCGATCAGAAGCGAGCCAAGCCCGGGTTGCCCCGCCAGGCGCGGTCGACCGCAGCCCTTGTCTTCCACGGTCAGCCGGGCCTGGCCCGCAACCGCGGAAAGCGAAAGCGCCACCGCGCCGGGACAATCGGCCGGATAGGCATGCTTGCAGGCATTGATGACGAGTTCGACCGCGAGCATGCCAAGCGACGCCGCGGTTTCGGCGGATACCTCCACGCGGTCCAAGGAGACCAGGAGCGTTCGATGATGCGGCAGGCTCTCCTGCAGATGCGCGCAAAGCTCGTGCAGATAGGTGCCGAGATCGATGCTATTGCCGGTGTCGGCGACGTGGAGGTGGCGATGCACGGCCGCGATCGCGCCGAGCCGGTTCATCGTCCGCTCCAGCGCGGCCCGGCCCGCGGCGTCCTCCGTCTCGCGCGCTTCGGCCGCAACGAGGTTCAACAATACCTGCAAATTGTTCGCGATCCTGTGGTTCGCCTCGTCCACCGCCGTTGGAACTCGCAATGGGGGTAAGATCCTTGCGCGCTGCGAGGCCTCGGCCTGGGCGTTGATCCCTGCGTCCATTTGAAGCTCCCGTTACTAATGTCCGTTGCCTTGATTGCCCTTTTTCTTGAGGGCGCCGCTATAATACTGAAGTGCAAATCGGCTATTCCGAGGCCGTGATCCTCGTCTTTCGCTGTGGATCGGCAACGACGGCGATACGAATGTATAGGTGCACTCGTCGGCACCTTCAGGGATGACAGGGGGTGTGCGCGATGAGGTGCACGCTTGATGTTGAGGATCGCCGCCATGACGCCAGCGCCGAGGGATGTTTTCACCGAGCCTGCGGATGTCGATCCGGACACCCTAGCCAACCTGGGCCCGTTGCGTCGGCTGGCCGGGCGGTGGCGTGCGCGGAAAGGCGCCGATGTCGCGCCGAAGGCGGCCGGGCCAGAGCGCCGGGCGTTCATCGAGACCATCGATTTCCAGGCTATCGATCCCCAGGTCAACGGCCCGCAGCTCTTCTATGGTCTCCGCTACCACGTCCATATCACCACGGAGGAAGAGGACATCACCTTCCACGACCAGGTGGGATATTGGCTGTGGGAGCCGGCCACGGGCCTGGTGCTGCAGACGCTGGCGATCCCGCGGGGGCAGGTGGCGCTCGCATCCGGCTCGGCCGCGGCCGACGCGGACGAGATCGTGGTGGCTTCCGTTCGCGGCGCGACCGAAAACGGAATCTGCTCGACGATGTTTCTCGACCAGGCATTCCGGACGGACAGCTACCGTATCACCATCCGCTTCCATGCGGACGGTTCGTGGAGCTATATCACGGACACGGAGCTCATGGTCGAAGGCCAGCAACTGCCGTTCCAGCATCAGGATCGCAATACGCTGCACCGAATCGGCCCGGCGCGGCCGAACCCATGGCTGGACATTCTGCAGAAGCGCAGCGACGGCAACCAACCGGCGGCGTGAGCGGTTCTTTCTCGGTGGACGACCGCCGGCAGCTGGCGCGTGGCAGATCCTGGGCGACGCGATGCCCTAGTCGGGCCCAAGCCTCGCCCAGCGCCGCCCGAGCTGCACGCCATACGCAAGCAGGCTTTGGCCGTAGTGCAGTTGCTCGCGTTGGAAACGGTCCAGGCTCCGGTCGATCTCGGATCGGGGCGCTCGCAGCGCCTCGGCAAGCAGTTGGGCGTCTCGCGCCGCCTTGGCGGCACCGCCTGCGGTATGCGGGCGTACGATGAAGGCCGCATCGCCGACCAGCACGGTCCGCCCGAAAACGGTCCGCGGTGCAGCGAAATCGACGATCGTCTGCAGGAACGGCTCGGCGGTCTGCGCGATGAGCCGCGCGAACATCGGATGCAATTCGGCAACCGCGCGCGCTTTCAGGTCCGCGACGACGCTCTGGCGCGCCATGCCGCGACGCAAGGATGCGCGACGCTGAACGCCATCGCGGGTGACGAGCAGGTCGTCTCGCGCGGCCGCGTTCGCACCGACATACCATACCCAGTTCATCTGCCGCGCGCCCGGCGCGGTCTCCAGACTCTCGCCCGGGATGAAATAGGCGAGGGCATGCCCGCCGGATCGGGCGTCGGCGAAGGTGAAGACATCGTCGAACGCGTCGAGGATGTCCTGCGGCATGTCGCGCTCGGGCACCGTGCCCCGCCACGCGACATAGCCGGCATAGTGTGGCTGCACCTCCGGCAGAAGCGTGCGGCGCAGCGGGGACTGCGCGCCGTCTGCGGCGACGAGGAGGTCGGCGGTAACGGCGCCAACCCCGACGATATCGACCTGCAATGCGTGTTCGTTGCGCGTGAAGCGCTCGACGGTCGCGCCTCGGTGATAGCGCTCTCCCGGAAAGATCTGCAGCAACGTGGCATGCACCGCGGTCCACGAGGTGAACTGCTGCGGCATGCGCTGCAACGGGCCGAATTCGCCGTCGAAGCCGAGGGTCTGGCGGCCGCGACAGCGCGTCGTCGGCAGGGTCGCGCCGTCGGCGGGGCGGAACAAGGCGGCGAGCTCCGGCTGGACCACCAGCCCGGCGCCGGCCGAGCGCATGGCGCCACCGTCCTGCTCGAAGACATGCACGTCGATGCCCGCGCGATGCAGCGCGAGGCCCGTTCCAAGCCCCGCGATGGAGCCGCCCGAAACGACGACCCGGAGCGGCCTCTCGGCAGCGTGGGAGGCGTCCATCATTGTGCTGCAGCCATCTGGGAGGAATCACGGTTTTCCGTTGCGCGCAGCAGACCAAGCGCGATCGTCTGAACCGGCTGCGCGCCGGCGAAGAGGAGGTGGTCGTCGAGCAGGAAGGTCGGCACGGCGCTCACCCCGGAGCGCCGGGCGTTGATCGCCTCCTGCTCCACCAGCTCCCACAGGTCGGCGCCGACCGACGGTCCATGCACGAAGCCGGCGGCACATGCGATCTCTTGCAGTATCTCGCTGCGGCCGATGTCCCGACCCTCGACGAAATAGGCCTGAAACAGCAACTCGACGACCTGCGACTGCAGACGCGTTCCTCCGGCGCGTCGGGCATCGGCGATCAAGACATGGGACGCCAGCGTGTTGGGCGTGCGGGTGATGCGGTCGAAGCGGAAGTCGATGCCGAATTCTGCACCTGCTGCTTGCACGTGCGCATCCATCTCGTCGCTGATGGCGGTGCTGCCGAACTTCGCGGCACGATATTCCCTGCGGTCCATGCCTTTGTCCGGCGTGTCGGGGTTGAGTTGATAGGGGCGCCACGCGACGTCGATGGCGTGGCCCCGCTCGGCCACGATGTGCAGCGCCGCTTCCAGCTTCCGCTTGCCGATGAAGCACCAGGGGCAGATCGTGTCGGAAACCACGGTGATGGTGCGGGTGTGCGCCTCGATGCCCATGTCTCGTTCCTCGTCTGAAAAGTCCGTGCTGAAAGTAGGGCGCCGGTATCCGGCCAAGAATCATACCTAGGTTTCGGCCGATGCGGGGGCGCGCCCCGGAACGAAGCGCATGCCCTCAAACGCCGATCGCTGCCTTCACCACCTCCGGCGTGAGCGGCATGTCGCGCAGCCGCGCGCCGGTCGCGTCGGCGATCGCATTGGCCAGCGCGGCGGAGGTGGGGCCCTGTGCCGTCTCGCCGGCGCCGAGGAACGGATCGCCGGGACGATCCATGACGTGCACGGCGACCGATCCCGGCACCTCCTCGAAGCGCAGGATCGGATAGCTGCCCCAGTCGAAGCTGGTGCGGCGGGTGGCGTCATAGGTCACCGCCTCGCGCGTCGCCCAGCTCAGCGACTGGAGGATGCCGCCTTCCACCTGGTTGCGGATGCCGTCGGGCGAGGCGGGCTGGCCGGCATCGACCGCCGCCTGCACCCGGTGCACGGTGATCGCGCCGGTCTCGCGTTCGACCTCGATCTCCATCGCGATCGCGCAATAGGCGCCGATATTCTTGTAGCGGGCAAAGGCCATGCCGCAGCCGCGCCGGCCGTCGCCGCGTGGGCGCTTCGCCCAGCCGAAACGATTGGTCGCCTCGATCATCACCGCGCGGGCGCGCGCATCCTGCATATGGGCGAGGCGGAAGGCGAGCGGGTCGACGCCGCCGGCCAGCGCCAGTTCGTCGAGCACGCTCTCGATCGTGAAGACGTTGAGATGCGCGCCGAGCGAGCGCAGCGCCGAGACGCGCAGCGGCATCTCCGGCACGAAATGATAGCGCACGTCCATGTTGGGGAAGACGTAGAGCGGGTTGGCGTTCCGGTCGCCGTCACCCTCGGGCATCGGGATCGGCTTGGGGGGCGGCGCGGGGAAGCCGGGGCTGATCTCCTGAGCCACCGCATAGCCGCCGGCGCCGACGGGGCGGTTGTTGTGCGAATTGCTCCACACTTCGTAGGTCCAGTGCGCGATCCGCTTGTCCGGGCCGATCGCCGCCTCGACGCGGGTGACCATGCCGCAGCCGCACGGCTCCCAGCCGAATTCCTGTTCGCGCATCCATTGCAGCCGGATCGGGCGGCCGGGCAGCGCCATCGCGATAAGCCCGGCCTCGGCGGTGACGTCGTCGGCGCCGTTCTGGCCGTAGCAGCCGGCCGAGGGGGTGTGGATGCAGCGGACCTTCTCGGGCGGAAGGCCGACCAGCTCGGCGACGGCGCGGTGCATGTCGAACACGCCCTGGCTGTGCGACCAGAGCGTCAGCCCGCCATCCTTGGCCAGCGCCACCGCGCAGGAGGGGCCGATCGAGCCATGGCTGTACCAGGGGCGGCTGTAGCTGCCGCGCACCGTCTTCCACACGGGCTTCGCGCCGTCGTGCGTGTCGAGCACCTGGATCTCGCGGGTGGGCAGCTTCTGCAGCCGGTGCGGGCCCTCCGCCACGGGGAGCAGCGGCAGGTCGCGAACATAGTCGCTGTCCTGCGCCACGCGCATCGCCTGGATCGCCTGCCATTCCTTCTCGGCGACGACCGCGGTGAAGCGGCCATTCTCGATCACTGCCACCACGCCGGGCATCTTGCGTGCCCGGTCGAGCTGCGGCTTGGCGAGACGGGTGCCGTAGCTCGGCCCGCGCACGACGCGCGCGTGGAGCATGCCGGGCAGCCGCAGGTCCTGCACATAGGCCGCGCCGCCGGTGAGCTTGGCGGGGATGTCGACGCGCGGCAGGTCGTGTCCCAGCGTGCGATAGTGGCGCGGATCGCGGCGCGGCGCGTTCGGGATCGCCTCGACGTGCAGCGACAGCTCCGCTGCCAGTGCGCCATAGCCCAGGCTGCGGCCATCGGGCGCGGTCACCTGCGCCTTGCCGTTCGTGGTGAGCATGTCGGCAGCGGCCCGCCAGCGCTTCGCTGCGGTCCGGGTGAGCAGCATCCGGACATTGGCGCAGGCATTGGCGATCGCGGTGCCGCCATCCTGCATCGAATGGCTGCCGGCGGTAAGTCCCTCGTCGGGGGTGCGGGCGGTGTCGGCGGTGACCAGGTCGATCGCGCCGGGCGGCACGTCGAGTTCCTCTGCCGCCACCTGGAGCAACGCGGTGCGGATGCCCTGGCCGAGCTCGGCCTTGCCCGAGAAGACGGTGATCCTGCCGTCGGGGGCGATGTGCACCCAGCTGTCGAGCACCGGGTTGCTCTTCAGGCTGCCGGGGAGGTCGGGCCGCACCGGCCTGGGCGCGGCGCCGCCCTCGCCGCCGCCGGCGAGCTGGGCGAGGCCGTGCCCCGCCATGCTGAATGCGACGAGCAGGCCGCCGCCCGCCAGCAGCTGGCGCCGATCGAGGTTCATGCCGCGTCTCCGTCGCTGGGCAGGCCGGCGACGCGGCGGATCGCGCGCAGGATGCGCATATGGGTGCCGCAGCGGCAGAGATTGGTCTGCATGTGCGCGCGGATCTTGGCTTCGTCCGGGCGCGGATTGGCGTCGAGCAGCGCCTGCGCGCGCATGATCATGCCGGCGATGCAATAGCCGCACTGTGCAGCCTGCTCGTCGCGAAACGCCTGCTGGAGCGGGCTCATCCGATCGACGGTGCCCAGACCCTCGACGGTGCGCACCGGGCGGTCTCCGACTGCGGACACCGGGGTGATACAGGAGAAGATCGCCTTGCCGTCGAGCTGGACGGTGCAGGCGCCGCACTGGCCGAGCCCGCAGCCATATTTGGCGCCGTTGAGGCCGAGATCGTCGCGCAGCACGTAGAGCAGCGGGGTTTCGGGGCTGGCGTCCACCTGGTGGCGCTTGCCGTTCACGGTGATCGAGAGGGTCATGGCTGGGCGCCTTCCTTGCGGGCCTTGGCGACGGTGGCGGGCAGTTTCTTCCAGTCGGGCCAGTCGGTGTAGCGGGCGCGGAGATAGCCGAGCACCGCGGCGACCTGCTGGTCGGTCAGCGCGTCGGCGAAACCGGGCATCTTGGGGCCGCGTCCGGCGATCGGCGGCGCGATCCCCTGCAGCACCGCCTGGGCGGCGCTGGTCGGATCGGAGTCGCGGAGCACGGTCGCCAGCGACAGCAGCGGCCGTCCCTGGCCCATCATCGGCGCGCCCGGGCCGTGGCAGCCGGCACAGGCACCGCCGAACAGCACCGCGCCTTCCGGGAAGCGGCGGGCGGCCGCGTCGGCATGGTCGGGCAGCGGCGCGACCGGGGCAGAGGGGCTGCCGCCCATCTTCGAGACGATATAGGCGGCGATCGCGCGCACCTCGGCCTCGGGCACCTGCGAAAGGCTGTCGACCACCGGCCCCATCGGCCCTGCAGCCGCGCTGTGATCGGGCGAGATGCCGGTGCGCAGATAGGTGACCAGCGCCTCCTTAGTCCATTTCCGCGCGGCGGGATTGGCGGCGTTGAGCGCCGGCGCGCGCCAGCCCTCGGCGATGCCGCCGGCATAGGCCTGCGAACGGATCTCGCCACCGGCCAGGTTGCGCGGCGTGTGGCAGCCGCCGCAATGGCCGAGCCCCTCGACGAGATAGGCGCCGCGGTTCCACTCGGCCGACCGGCTCGGGTCCACCGGCGTTTCGCCGGGGTGGAGGAACAGCAGCTTCCAGCCGGCGAGCAGTGGGCGGAACCCGAGCGGGAAGATCAGCCGGTTGGCCGGCGCCGCTTCGCGCACCGGGCGGCGCGTCATCAGGAAGGCGTAGATCGCGTCGAGGTCCGCATCGCGGACATGGGTGAAATGCTCATAGGGCAGCGCGGGATAGAGATGCGCGCCGGAGCGGCTGACACCCGCCTTCATCGCCCGGCGGAAGGCCGCGGCCGACCAGGTGCCGATGCCGGTTTCCGGATCGGGCGTGAGGTTGTCGGAGTACAGCGTGCCGAACGGCGTCGCCAGCGGTCGGCCGCCGGCAAGCTGGCGGCCGCCGTCGCGCGTGTGGCAGACGGCGCAGTCGCCGAGCTTGGCGAGCGTCGCGCCGCGCACCACCTGCGCCGGCGCAAAGCTGCCAGGGGAGGGCGGCGCGATCGGTGCGATCGCCGGCCGCCAGCTGAGCGCCAGCGCGATCAGCGCGCCGGCCAGTCCGAGCAGCAGCAGTGCCGTCACCCACCACCATTTGCTGCGTGCGGTACGGCGAAGGGTTATCATGAACGTGATCCCCGGAAAGCGTCCCCGATGGTATGCCGCACGCGGCGTGTGCCGCCTTGCGCGATTGCGTGTCGATTTGAACGATCGGAACCCCAAGTTCTGCGGTCGACACGCAGCGTTGCGCTAGGGCGGCGGCCCGGCCTCACCGAAGCAGGTTGGTGCGGGCAAGGTCGATGACCTCGCTGACGTCGCCGTTGAGCACGGCCTTCAGCGCCCAGAGACTGAAGCCCTTCGCCTGCGCGGCCTGGATCGTCGGCGGCATCGCCAGTTCCTGCGTGTTGGTTACCACGTCGAGCAGCGCCGGTCCGGGATGCGCGAGGATTTCGGCGACGGCCGCGTCGAGATCTGCCGGATCCTCGACACGAATGGCGTGCATTCCGATGGCCCGGGCAACGGCCGCGAAATCGGGATTCTGCAGGTCGACGCCTGCCTCCAGGAAGCCGGAGGCCTTCATTTCGAGTGCGACGAAGCCGAGGGTGCCGTTGTTGAAGACGGCCACCTTGACCGGTAGTTGCTCCTGGACGAGCGTGAGCAGGTCCCCCATCAGCATCGACAGGCCGCCATCGCCGGACATGCTGATCACCTGGCGGCCGGGATGCGATGCCTGTGCGCCGATCGCCTGCGGCAGCGCGTTCGCCATCGAGCCGTGCGCCAGCGAGCCGATCATGCGGCGCTTGCCGTTCATCTTCAGATAGCGTGCCGCCCACACGGTGCAGGTGCCGACGTCGAAGGTGAACACCGCATCTTCGCTTGCCCGCGCACTCAGCCGTTCCGCGAGTTGCTGCGGATGGATGGGCCGGCGGCCGGAATCCGTGTCGGCCAGCTTGTCGAGGTCGGCCCGCGCCTTTCGATAGTGCGCCACGCTCGCCTCGAGGTGGCTGCCGTCCCGATCGTCGAGCAGCTTGGGCAGAAGCGCCGCAATCGAATGGCGGACATCCCCTACCACCGCGCAGTCGAGCGGGACGCGACGGCCCAGATTCTCCGGGCGCACGTCGATCTGCGCGATCTGCGCCTTCGGGTAGAATTGGCGGTAGGGGAAATCGGTGCCCAGCATGAGCAGCGTGTCGCAGGATTCCATCGCATGATAGCCGGACGCGAAGCCGATCAGGCCGGTCATGCCCACGTCATAGGGATTGTCCCATTCGACATGTTCCTTGCCGCCGAGCGCATGGACGATCGGCGCCTTGAGTCGTTCGGCCAGCGCCATCACCGCATCGTGCGCGCCGGCGCAGCCTCGCCCGCAAAACAGCGTGACCTTCTCGCTGGCGTTGAGCATGTCGGCGAGCGCGGCGATTTCGTCCGTGTCGGGCAGGATCCGGGGCTGGCGGATGGCGAGCGCGCGCGGCGCCGAGATGGGGGCTTCATAGGGCTGCAGGGCGACGTCGCCGGGGATGACGATCACCGCGACGCCGCGGTGGCCCAGCGCCGCGCGGATCGCCGCTTCCATCACGCCCGGCAGCTGCGAGGGATGCGCGACGGTCTCGCAGAAGTGGCTGCAATCGCGGAACAGCGCCTCCGGCTTGGTTTCCTGGAAATAGCCGCGACCGACTTCCGGGGAGGGGATCTGGGCCGCGATCGCCAGCACCGGCACGCGCGTGCGATGGCAGTCGAATAGGCCGTTGATCAGGTGCAGATTGCCCGGTCCGCACGAGCCGGCACACACCGCGAGCCTGCCGGTCAGTGCGGCTTCGGCGCCGGCGGCGAATGCCGCGACTTCCTCATGCCGGACATGCACCCATTCGAGATCACCCCGCGCCCGCATCGAATCGGTGATGCCGTTCAGGCTGTCGCCGACCACGCCGTAGACTCGCTCTACTCCTGCGCTGGCGAGAATGTCCGTTACTAGATCTGCTACTTTGCCGGTCATGATAGGGGCTCCCGAAATCCGCCTGTCAATTTTGGCAAAGTCTGCTTCTGGAGAAGCCATCTTTAGGTATGAGCGGCGCCATCCAGTCAGCCAGCCGGATGGGGGAGGCGCGGCGGCAGCCACCTGTGTTCGTACAGGGAATGCGTCGGAATCTTTCGAAAACGACCGGAACTTTCAGGACACGCGCTCTCGGACGGAACAGAAGGTCGACAAGAGAAAGGAGGGCTGTTGAATGAAGTGCCGCACATCCCTTGTCCACCGGAAGGCCTCGCCCGACCAGCCGGTTGCAGCCGCGCAGGTTGCGCCATTTCTCGCTCCCCAGGACGCCGCAGACGCGCCGGGCCGGCACGGGTTGCTCGAGGATGCGACGGCCATTCACGTTGCCCTCCAGGCCTATGAGAACTGGTCCGGCAGACAGGATCCCGAAGCGCTGCGAGAGGCGAGGGCTGCGTTTGACACGCTGAAACAGGGCTGTGCCCGTCTGACCGAGCGGTTGCGACGGCACCGTCCCGGCTGACGCGCCTTCTGCCCGCGCCGGGATCAACCGTAGCGATGCTGCCTGCGCCAGACGCCGGGCGTGGCGCCTTCCAGCCGGCAGAACACGCGGGTGAAGTGGCTCTGGTCGGCAAAGCCGCAGGCAGTGGCGATTTCCGCCAGGCCGATGTCCGACCGATGCAGCAGATGCTTGGCGTGCTCCACCCGGCGAACGAGCAGCCATTTGTGCGGGGGCATGCCCACCGTCTCGCGAAACGCACGCGCGAAATAGCCGGCGGACAGCCCGCAGGCATCCGCCAGCGCCTGCTGGGAAAGGCCGCCACCGATGTTGGCGTCGATCATTTCCTTTGCCCGGCGCTCCTGCCACGGCGCGAGCCGGCTCCGGGTGGTGGCGCGCGGAAGCGCGAGCTCTGCGTAGCGATCGGCAACATGCGTCGCGAGCGCCAGGCTCACATGCGACAGGAAGAGCAGGTTCGCTTCCTCCGGCCGGAGAAGCGACGGCAGGATCGCGCGCACGAGCGCGGCGAACACAGGGTCTGACATCGGCTCGCCGGCCTGGTAGCGCAGCGTCTGCACCCGGCGCTTTTCGCTCGTCTGCAGCGCGCTGTTGAGCGCTTCCAGGGGAACGTGAAAGTTGACGCAATCATAGGCCGAGCGGAGATTGGCCGACCAGGGTCGGCGATAGTCGTAGAGCTGGAGCTCGTTCGCCCGTTGCTGCCGGAACGACAGCTTGCGATCCTTCAGCAGGATGTCGCCGCTATAGTCCACCAGCTGCAACGACAGCATGAAGGCTTCTTCCTGGGCATGCGGCAAGGTGAAGCCGTTGTTTTCCGTGCCGGACCACGCCCGTGTCGCTGAAATGCGGTGAATGCCGACGCCAAGATCGAGCGTGGAGATCGCCGGCGCGCGCAAAAAGCTTTGCGACCGGTTCTGGTAGGCATCGGTCACCGTCTTGTCCTTGGCTGCGAGCCGACAGGATAGCAGGCGGGGCGGCGGCCTGCATTACAGCTTTTGCCGAAGCTTTAACGGATATTGCTGTTTCCGGCGGTGCGGGCCGGCACCTGGAGGCTGGCCGATGCGGTCGCGGCCCGGTACGCGCCGGGTGTCATGCCGGTGCTGCGCTGGAAGGCCCGGGTAAAGCTCGCCTGCGAACTGAAGCAGCAGGCCAGCGCGACGTCGGCGATCGACCGCGAGGGGTCGTCCAGCAGGGTGCGCGCATGTGCCAGCCGCCGCTCGCTGAGATACCGGTGCGGCGGCACCCCGATGGTTTCCTTGAAGGCGCGGGCGAAGTGAAAGGGGCTGAGGCACGCAACCTCTGCCAGGTCGGTCAGGCTGAGCGCCTGTTCGAGATGGCTCTCCATGAAGTCCATGACGCGGGCGAGCCGTTTGCTGTCGAGGCGTCCGCGTGCCGACGTCCGCGACAGCGCCGCAACCGGATGCCCGGCGTAGGAGCAATGCACGTGCGTGAGCAGGGCCGTGGCGATCTGCTCGACCAGCAACTTGCCGGCTGCCGTCTCGTGCTCCAGCTCCTGCACTACTCGCAGGGCGAGTTGTCGAACGAGTTCGTCGTCGATGTCGGCCAGGTACGGAATGTCGCGTGCGGCGCCGTTTTCGGAGCGCAGGCCATCCAGCGCGATGAACATTTCGGCGCCGATGAACAGGTGCAGGATCCTGGAAAGCGAGGTCGACAGGAGGATATCGTCTTCCTTGAACCCGATCGGGCAGAACCAAATGGTTCCCCTATGCACCGGGGTACGCTGGCACAGCGCGCCGGCGCGCCGCTGCACGTAGCCGGGCATCGTGTCGAGCGCGATGGTGATTTCCATGTGGCGGGGCTCGACCGGCGATATCTCGCCCTGCGGATGCGTCCGCAGTTCGGCCTGGATGCCCGACCAGCTTCTGCCGGCCGAACTGGCGAGCAGCGCTGCGACCGGGAATTTCTGGCCCCCGAAGGTCTGCAAGGACGTCACGTCATCTACTCCTGGGAGCGCGAGGAACCCCAAATTGCCGTTCGGCTGCGGCGGAACCGCACCATCGATCAAAAGCACGGCAATTTCAGTCAAGCCAAAGCCGGCGCACGCTCTACCGTGAAGACAGGAAAACGGTCCTGCGATCCTCCCTTCGGAAAGGATCGCTACGTCGCACGGTGCAAGGGCTTCTCGCAAAAATGTCGGGTTTCAAGGATCATTTCGTAGGGCGATTGCACGAAACGGCGCTGCTCGCAAACATGTTGGACCGGGTCCGTGCCAGCCGCCGGTCGGAGCTGCTGCTGCTTTCCGGGCCTCCCGGCATCGGCAAGTCTGCGCTGGTGGATCGTGCCCTTTCCGTGCCGCAGGCCCCCGATTGCCTGCGCGCCGCGGGGAAGTGCAAGCTTGTGCCGGACCAGGCGAGTGCCATCGTCCAGGCCATCCGTCTCGCTCTCGACGAGCTTCTCGTCGCGGATCACCAGACCTTCGCTGCCGTCCGCCACCGCGTGCGCGAGCGGTTGCCGGCGGGCGGGCAGTTCCTCTCCAGCGTGATTCCGGAGGCGGAGGCGCTGCTGGAGCATTCCGGACGCACCGCAGATCTGCCGCCGACCTTGGTCAAGGAGCGCCTGCAGCGAGATCTCGGCACGCTCGTCCGCGCGATCGCCGACGGCGACCGGCCATTGATCCTGTTCCTCGACGACGTGCAATGGGCCGACGCGCTTACGGCAGGCGTCTTGACCGATCTGTGCGAAAGGCCGGCCAGCAACCTGTTGATCCTCGCGGCCTTTCGCGACGCGGTGACACCGGCAACTCTCAATCTGGAGCGGCTGCGCACCGCCGCCGCGCCCGTCACCGAGATCGAGCTGGCGCCGATCAGCGCCGCCGCCACGGCCGAACTGCTCCGCGCCCTATTGCCGATCGACGCGGCCGACCTCGCCGCCGTAGCGGCGGCCGTGCATGCGCGCGCGGCAGGCAACCCGCTGTTCATCGAGCATCTGCTCCGGTCGATGCGCGAAGATGCCGGCGCGGTGCCGCGCGCGCCGAAGGGCGGCACCGGGCGCGACGGCGACGGCGTGTTCGCGTTCATGCGGTACCGGCTCGCCAGGCTCAAGCCCGAGGAAAAGCAGATGTTGCGGGTCCTCGACCTGCTGGGCGGACAGGGGACCATCGATCTGGTTGCGGCCGCGCTGCGTCTGCCGGAGGAGGACATCGCGGCCGCGGCCGCGACGCTGATGGCATTCGGGTTGCTCAAGGACGTTCCCGGCGGGATCGCGTTCGCGCACGACCAGGTGCTGGAGGCCGCGCGTCTGCTGGGGGACGAGCGACGTCGCCCCCGCCAGCATGCCCGGCTCGCGCGGTTGATGCTCCGGCGTTCGAGGCAGGGAAGAGAGCCGTTGCACGTGGTCGCGTCGCAGGCGCTCGGCGCGATCGACGGCGCCGGCGCTGCGCTGCTGCGACCCCGCGACCGGCGACGCTTCGCGCGGCTGTTGCTGCAGGCGAGCCGGCGCGGGCTGACGTCCGGCCTGATCGACCAGAGTGCCGCCTATATCGACGGTGCCGATAGGCTGGTCTCGCCGGAATGGTGGTCGCTTCGTCCCCGGCTGGCCGCCGCGATCCGCTTGCTCCGCGCCGAAACCCTTCTGCTCCGCGGCGAGGTGGGGGAGTCCGAGGGCATCGTGCGTGCGCTGGTGGGGCGGGACCTGCCGCTGGCGCAGCGCGGGCAAGCCTACCGCCTGCTGGCCACGATCCGCACGATGCAGTCCGACTATGAGGGTGCGATCGCGGCCGCGCTGGAGGGGTTGGCGCTGCTCGGCCAGCCCCTCCAGCGCCATCCTTCCGATGCTATCTGCGATGCGGCGCACGAGCGCGTCCGTGCGTTGATGGGGCCGCGGCCGGACAGGGCGCTGGCGAAGCGTCCGCTCACGCGTGACCCTGTGCTGCGCGCAACCACGTCGCTGCTGTCGACGTTGATCGTTGCGACCTTCTCGGGCGACAGCCTGCTGTTCACCCATGTGGCAAGGATCGTGGAATTGACGATCACGCGGGGGAGTACGCCGCACGCTGCCTATGGCCTCGCCTGGTACGGGGTGATGATCGCAAGCCGCTATGGGCGCTATGCGGATGGGTTCGCTTATTGCCAGGCCGCGCTGGCGCTGGTCGAACACCACGGCCTGGACGACCAGCGTACCGCGACTCTCCTCGCCCTCGATCAGCTTGCACCCTGGGTGCAGCCTTTCTCGACGGCGCTCGACTATGCGCGTGCTGCGGTCCATGCCGGTCGCTCGACCGGCGATGCCGCGATGACCTGCTATGCGCGCAACCACGTCGTCTCGGATCTGCTGCAGATGGGGCGTCCGCTTTCCGAAGCGCGTGCGGAAGCGGAGGAGGGTATCAAGCTCACACGGCGCTATGGCTTTCGCGACATCGAGATCTTGCTGGATTCGCAGCTGCGGCTGATCGAGGCGCTGCAGTCCGGCGGCGATTCTCTCCCGCGCGTTTCGGACAGCGACGTGGTTTCGGCAGCCACCGCCTTCTGGCGCGCGCTGTATCGCGGCATGGAGGCGTTCCTGACCGGCGACAGTGCCGCAGCATGCCGTTTTCTGGCACTGGCACAGGACACCGCATGGTCGCTGCCCGCGCACATCGATCTCGGCTATCTCGCCTTCTTCCAGGCGCTGGCCGCGGCGGATGCCGACGATCCCGGGACGGCGCTCGCGGCAATGGCGCCTGCGCATGCCCGCCTGGAGGCCTGGGCGGCGCTGAACCCGCAGACCTTCGCGCACAAGCGCCTGCTGGTCGAGGCCGAGATGGCGCGCCTTCGCGGCGAGGGGGCGGAGGCGCTTCGGCGCTTCGAAGGCGCCATCGAGGCTTCGGGCGAGTTCATCCACGAGCGTGCGCTGGCACATGAGCGGGCGGCGTTGCATTGCTCGGCCGAGGGCCTTTCGGTTCTGGCCAGGATGCATCGTGCGGCTGCGAGCCGGGACTATCGAAGCTGGGGCGCAGCTGCAAAGGCCGATGCGCTCGCAGCCCGGGACGGGGCATCGCCGGGCGAACCGCACCCGGCAACCAGCGCCCCGTCGTCCGAGCAGGTACTGGCGGCAATGCTTGCGCTGGCGGGGGCGAAGGACCCCGACACGATACTGCCCGAGATTTTGCGCGCGATGCTGCGCCAATGCTCCGCGTCGAGCGGCATGCTGCTCCTGCTCAACGACGGGAATCCGATGGTCGAGGTCATGGGCGAGCGCCTGGGCGGCGACGTCGACGTTCGACGCCTGCGGGCCTTTCCGACGCGGGAGGTCCTCGCCGAGCCGACCTTGTTCACGCTGCTGCGGCTGGCGCGCCCCCGGTATCTGGAGGAGGGCGAGGCGCTGGGATGTCCCTTGCTCGCCGACGGCGTGAGAATTGGCGTGGTCTATCTGCGCCCGGACGCGTCCGCCGAGGCGCGCGGTCCGCTGAACTTGGCGTTGCTGGGCGCGGTCGCAAACCATGCAGCGGCCTGGCTGGAGGTGGCGCTGCGCAGCGCGCGGCAAGCGGCGGAGAACGACCGCCAGACGCGCTCCCGCGAGGCGTTGCGACTGGCGCGGATCGAACTGGCACGCACCTCGCAGCTGGCGATGATGGGCGGGCTGGCCGCTTCGATCGCGCACGAGGTCAACCAGCCTCTGGCCACGATCATCGGCAGCGCCGACGCCAGCCTTCGCTGGCTGCGCCGGGACGTGCCGGACATCGACGAGGCCGTCGCCGGTCTTCAGGGTATTCGTGCGGGCGCCCGGCGTGCCGCGGACATCATTGCCTCCCTGCGGTCGCTGGCAAAGCGCGACCAGGCCTCGCTCGCACCGCTCGCGCTCGATCCGTTGGTCGGCGAGGTGGTCCGCATGACGCAGACGGAGGCCGAGGCGCAGGGCGTCGCGCTGGCCTGCCAGCTCGATGGCGGCGAGGCGCAGGTGCTCGGCGATCCCGTGCAGCTGCAGCAGGTGATGCTCAACCTGATCACCAACGCACTCGACGCGCTTTCGGAGAAACCGGAGGGAGACAGGCGGGTCTGGGTTCGTACCGGCGTCGTGAACGGCGCGCTGCAGGTGATCGTGCGCGATACCGGCGCGGGCATTCCGCCGGCCGTGCGCAATCAGATCTTCATGCCGCTCTATACCACCAAGGGCAAAGGCATGGGCATGGGGCTGGCGATCTGCCGGTCGATCATCGAAGTGCATGGCGGCACCCTGACGCTGGACGCGACGAGCGGCGAGGGGACGGTCTTTCGGCTCACCCTCCCCGTGCGCTAGACCGGCGCTGGCGGGAGGGCGTCAGAGTGCGATCAACGCGCGCTCGATTGCGGCCAGCAGGGGCTCGCCCTCCAATGGCTTTTCCAGCACCTCGACGATTCCTGCCGCCATCGCCTGCTCCCGGGTGATGTCCTGGGCGAACGCCGTCATCAGGACGATGGGCGTGCGATCGCCAGTCTTGCGCAGTTCGCGGGCGAGCGCGATGCCGGAGACAACGGGCATCTGATAATCGGAGAGGATGCAGGCGACGTCCTCCCGGTCGGACTCGAGGAATGCGGTAGCGGACGGGAACAGCGCAGCGGCGTATCCGCACGACCGAATCAGGCTGCCGAGCGCATCCAGGACCAGCCGGTCGTCATCGACGATGGCAATGACAGTCTTCTGCAAGGGGTTCTCCCGAGTGCGCGCCGAGAACTGTCACGCCCCACGGCCGGGGCTTGCCAACGCGGCTTACGAGGCAAGGGTGCGGCTTTGCAGCGCGGTCCAGGAGCGCACCAGATCGGGCACGGTGCGCACGCCCATCTTGCGCAGCATGCTGGCGCGGTGGAGCTTGACGGTGATCTCGGCGAGCCCCAGCTCGGCGGCGATATGCTTGTTGAGCAGGCCTCGGGTCACGCCCTGCAAAACCTCGCGTTCGCGCGGCGTGAGCTTCTGCCAGCGCTGCTGGAGCACGGCGTGCTGCTCGCGATCGTCCCAATGCTCCCTGGCGCGGCTGATCGCCGTCGCAACGGCGTCGATCATGTCTTGGTCGCGAAAGGGCTTTGGCAGGAAATCGATCGCGCCCTGCTTCATCGCCTTCACCGACATGGGTATGTCGCCGTGTCCGGTCATGAAGATGATCGGAATGTGCCAGCCGCGCTCCTTCAGCCGCTCGCGCAGTTCGAAGCCGCTCATCTGCGGCATGCGGACATCGAGCACGATGCAGCCGGGCACGTCCGGTGCCGGCGCATGCAGCGCTTCCTGCGGGCTGCCATAGCAGCGCGTCGCGAAGCCCACCGATCGCAACAGGCTGTGCAGCATCGTCCGGACCAGATCATCGTCATCGATGACGATCACGACAGGCTGGTCCTCTCGCGCTCCGGCGAGGCTCTTCGGGCCACGCACGGCGCTCATCTGGCTCGAGGCATGCACCGCCTGCATCGCAAATCCTTCCCAATGTCTCGCCGGATTTCAACAGGCGCACGGGATCCGCGCAATCACACTTGAGTGTTACGAAGCCTGCCGAGCGCCCGATCTCCGCCCGCAGGTGCGTGGCCGGGCGGCCTCGATCCGAGCAGCGCCGCCGACGCTAAACATCTGTATGATGGCGCTGCTCCCCGATGACAGGTGAAGCACGGACGAAGCGATGCTGCGTTCGGGAGAAGTCATGCTTGCCAGGGAAATGGTCGGATCGGAGGGGGGCAGCGCGGCCGTCACCGAGAGATGCGTCCCGGCCCGGAAAGCGGGCAATGTCCTGCGTTCCGGTTTGCGAGCGCCAATGCCATGAAGGGTATCGTGAGCATCATCGACGATGATCTCCAGCTGCGGCGCATGCTTGACAGCCTTTTGCGCGCCGAGGGCCATGTGGTGCGCCTGTACGGCAGTACAGCCGAGTACGCCGCGTATCCGCGAGCAGCGGCCCCCGCCTGCCTGCTGCTGGACATCCAGCTGTCCGGCGAGAATGGCCTGGATTTCCAGGAGGCGCTTTGCGCGCGCGGCGACAACACGCCCGTCGTGCTCATGACCGGCCATGGCGACATTCCCATGACCGTCCGGGCCATGCGCGCCGGCGCCATCGACTTTCTTCCCAAGCCGTTCGAGGCCGAGCAATTGCTGGCGGCGGTGGCGCGTGCGCTGGAGGTCGATCGCCGCCAGATGGCGGATGCGGCCGAAGTAGCCGAAATCGCAGTGCGCTACGGCCAGCTCAGCACGCGGGAGCGCGAGGTGATGGCGCTGGTCGTTGCCGGGCTGATGAACAAGCAGATCGCGGCGCGGCTCGGGATAAGCGAGGTCACGGTCAAGATCCACCGTGGCCAGGTCATGCGCAAGATGGCGGCGCCGTCCTTTGCCGATCTGGTCCGCATGGCCGAGCAACTCGGCGTCCGGGATCCCAACATCGGGCGGTACAGCGGCACCTAAGGTCCGCAAGATGCGGCGGAGGACGGCACGTCACGTCCTCCTCCGCCGGTGTCGGCCGACCGGGTTACTTCCGGATGAAGGCGAGCAGATCGAGGTTGATCACGTCGGCATGCGTCGTGAGCATGCCGTGCGGGAAGCTCTTGTAGATCTTGATCTCGCCATGCGGGAGGAGCTTGATCTGCAGCTCCGACGCATCGGTATAGGGCACGACCTGGTCATCATCGCCCTGTAGCACCAGGGTGGGCACGCGGATCGCCTTCAGGTCCGCCGTCTGGTCGGTCTCCGAAAAAGCCTTGATGCCTTCATACTGGGCGAAGGCACCCCCCATCATGCCCTGGCGCCACCAATTGTCGATCACCGCCTGCGAGACCTTCGCGCCCGGCCGGTTGAAGCCGTAGAACGGTCCGGACGCGACGGCGGTGTAGAACGCCGCCCGGTTCACGGCGAGCGCCGCGCGATAGCCGTCGAACACCGAAAGGGGCGTTCCGTCGGGATTGTTGGCGGTCTTCAGCATCAGCGGCGGTACCGAACTGACGAGCACGGCCTTGGCGACCCGTCCTTGCGGCTGGCCGAACTTGGCGACGTAGCGGGCGACTTCACCGCCGCCGGTGGAATGGCCGATATGCACGGCGTTGCGCAGATCAAGATGTTCGGCAACGGCAAAGGCGTCCGCGGCATAATGGTCCATGTCGTTGCCGGTCGACACTTGCGACGAGCGCCCGTGTCCGCGCCGATCGTGCGCAACGACGCGGTAGCCGTTGGCGAGGAAGAACAGCATCTGCGTGTCCCAGTCGTCCGCCGTCAGCGGCCAGCCATGATGGAACATGATCGGCTGCGCATCCCGCGGGCCCCAGTCCTTGTAGAAAATCTCGGTGCCGTCGCGTGTCTTCACATAGCCGCTGCTCATAGCATGTTCTCCGTTGGAAGCGTGTACAAGGGTCTGGGCGTGCAGGAGCGTCGCCTGCCCGCCGCAAACGGCCGCCGCGACGATGCCGCTTGCCTTCAGGACCTCACGCCGGTTCGGCTTCTTCGAGGGAAGGGTAAGGTTCATGACGATTTCCCGTTGGTTCGCAATGTTGCATCGTGGAGCGACGATGACGGCGAAATGGTCGCCGACGAACGGAAGATGGGAGTCTTGCCGGGATTTATAATCATACGAATGGGTGGTGTTGTCGGCGCCGCGCATAGAGCGTTCAGGGTCTCTTGCTCGCTGGCATCCTGCCGAAGCGCATGCCGCGCGGAGCTTTGGATTATGCGCGCGGTGTCCCAGGGCCGGATTTAGAGCGTTTTCACCATGGGTGAAGACGCTCTAGATGTTTGTTTGCCGCATTTTCCGAGTCGTTGATCGTACACGGTCAACTTGAAAATGCTCTAGCTGCAGGAGGTGGAGCGGCAGGATGGCGATCGCCCGCTGATGCCGGCGTTGATCGCGGTCGCGCGACGCCCAAGCGCGGAAGCGTTCGCCGTAAGGCCGTGTTGATCAGGCCCGCCAGCAACGCTGCGGCACCCACCGGGCTGTCCGCGCCGAACAGCCGCGCGAGTGCCGCGGCGGTCGTCGCTACGGCAATCACCGTCAGCCATGCCGGATGGTCGGGGCCGTCCCGCGCTGTTGCATCGCGCTTCCGGCCGGGCAGGCGGCCCGCCGAGGCGTTCACCAGTGTACGCGCCGTCTTCACAGTGCCACAGGCGTGGTAGACCGCCTTGGGCACGCGGTCGCCGCCGATGTTGAAATGGTGGGGCTAGCGCTCGGTCTGTTCGCCATACAGGTCGCTCTGGGAGATCCGGCCCCTGAACAGCAGGTAGACCGCCAGCGTGTAGGCCAGGGTCAGCGGCAGGATCACCACGCCGGCACCCCAGAACAGGAAGGCCTGCGAGCTGCTCGGCGCCGCCGCCTGCGCAGCCGTGATCGCGTAGGGGATCATGTAGGGGTAGAAGGAGAGGGCCAGCGTCCCGAACGCCGAGGCGAACAGCAGCACTGCAGCCAGGAAGGGCAGCAACGGGCGGCGCAGCGCCGCGCCCGCCGCCAGCAGGATCGCGGCAATGCCGCCGATCGCCGGCACGATCAGCATCGCGGGATGCCCGGCCCAGCGCTCCAGTACCGGCAGGTCCAGCCGTATCGCCGCGACAAAGGCCGCCGCGAGGAAGACCAGCACGCCGATCAGCAGCCGCGGCAACAGGCGGAAGGCGCGGCGCCGCACGCCCAGCCGGGTCTTGTAGGCGAGCCAGCCGGCGCCCATCAGCATGTAGCCGAGGCACAGCCCCGCCCCGCACAGCAGGGCAAAGGGGGAGAGCCAGCCGAACGCACCGCCGACATAGCGCCCGTCCACGATCGGCAGCCCCTCGACCAACGCGCCGACCGCCGCGCCCTGGATGAAGCTCGCCACCAGCGAGCCGCCGAAAAAGGCATGGGTCCAGACGCCGCGAAACCGGACGCTCTTGTCGCGATATTCGAACGAGACGCCGCGCAGGATCAGCGCCGCGAGCATCGCGAACAGCGGCAGGTACAGCGCCGAGAGCAAGGTGGCGTAGACCAGCGGGAACACGCCGAACAGCACCGTGCCGTTGACGACCAGCCAGGTCTCGTTGCCGTCCCACATCGGCGCCACCGCCGCGAGCATCGCCCGCCGCTCGCGCTCGCTGCCGGCCATCGGCAGCAACATGCCGACGCCCAGATCGAAGCCGTCCAAGGTAACGTAGAGGAAGATCGACAGCGCCAGCACGCCGAGCCAGAAGGTAAGCATCAGATCAGCTCCTCGACACGATGATCCTGAGAGGCCGGCGCCGTGCCGACCGGCACCGAGAGCGGCCGCTTGGGGTTGGTCTCGCCGAGCTGCGGCTCGGCTTCGCCCGCCGGGCCGCGCGCGATCAGTCGGGCGAGGACGAGCACGCCGAAGCCGAAGATCGCCGTGTAGACCAGCGCGAACATCACCAGCGTCGCCGCGACCATAGGGGTGGAGAGGAAGGGCGTCACCGCCTCCGCCGTGCGCAACTGGCCATAGACCGACCAGGGCTGGCGCCCGACCTCGGCGACGAACCAGCCGGTCACCGTGGCGATGAAGCCGAGCGGAAAGGACGCGGCCGTCGCCCAGAGCAGCCAGCGGCTGCGCTCCAGCCGGCGCCGCGCCATCAGCAGGCACCCGCCCCAAGCGATGCCCAGCATCAGCACGCCGCAGCCGACCATCACCCGGAAGGCGAAGAAGGGGATGGCGACCGGCGGGCGGTCCTGCCGCTTCCAGTCGGTCAGGCCCACTTCGCGCGAGGTGAGACTCATCGACCCGATCAGGCTGCCGGCATAGGGAATGCTGAGCGCGTAGCGGTTGCGCTCGGCCTTTTCGTCGGGCCAGGCGATCACCACTTCGGACGCGGGCTGCTCGTCGTGCCAGCGTGCCTCGATCGCGGCGAACTTGGCGGGCTGGCGATCATGGACATAGTCGCCGACGAGGTGGCCGATGCCCAGCTGCACCGGCACCAGCACCGCCGCAAGACCGAGGCCCATCCGCAGCATCACCCGCGCTTCCGGCAGGAACCGGCCCTGCAGGAGATGCCAGGCCCCGGTCGCGGCGACGCAGAAGGCGGTGGTGATATAGGCGGCGAGCAGCATGTGGGGGAAGCGCACCCACACCACCGGGCTGAACAGGATTTCGCGCCAGCTGGTCGGCAGGAACAGCCCGTCGGCCCCGCGGACGAAGCCGACCGGCGCTTGCATCCAGCTGTTGTTCACCATGATCCAGAAGGACGACATGGTGGTACCGAGCGCGACCATCAGGCAGGAGAAGAAATAGAGCCATCCGGGCACGCGTCCGCGGCCGAACAGCAGCACGCCGAAGAAGCTGCTCTCCAGCGCGAAGGCGGTGAAGCTCTCGTAGACGAGCAGCGGCCCCTGGATGGCGCCGGTCTGGCGCGACAGCTCGCTCCAGTTGGTGCCGAACTGAAAGGCCATGACGATGCCGGAGACGACGCCCAGCCCGAAGGCTACGGCGAAGATCGTGCGCCAGAAGCAGAACAGCCGCTGATAGACGGGGCGGCCGGTTGCAAGCGACATCCCCTCCAGCACGCACAGCCAGGCCGCGAGGCCGACCGTGAACGCGGGGAACAGGATATGAAACGAAATCGTCGCGGCAAATTGCAATCGCGAAAGGAATAATGCTGTCCACATCATGGGTTAGCCTTCCTCGGGGGTGCTTAGGATCGCGCACCTGGGCGCCCGGTGCGTCTGGGCTGCTTCGGACTATTGTTCAGAAGGCGCTGGACGGGATCGGCTTGGCTTGTTCTCGACGGCGAAACTCGGCCATGGACCCCGCGGGTTCCATCATATGTTCGTATGATATGCCCGTGCATTGGTTCGAGAACTTCAATGCGCCGGTCTGGTGTTTCCAGGGCCGGGGATCTGGTCGGCGCGCGTTCCGCCGTCTTGGTGCGGCGGCTTCGGGCGAGGAAGCCGCCGCATGTGCCTCATGCGTGACCTAGCCTGCCGAATCCGCGACTCAGACGGCGCAGCCGCAGGGAGATGCGGATGGAGGCCAATCCGCCGGCTACGAGGCTTACCGCGATCAGCAGGCTCAGGAGCGGAACCCCGAGCGTCTCCCATTCCCACGCAATGATCAGGGCGACCACCAGGTCGACCGTCCCGGTGAGGAGGAGCGGGAAGCGTTCGGCAGGGGTGCGGAACGCCGTCGTCAGCTTCAGGATGCCGCCGATCGCCAGCCACAGCCCGAGTGCCCAAAGAAGGCTGAAGGCGCCCGCGAAGGGATCCAGGAGGGCCAGCAAGCCGGCGGCGATCGAGATGCCGCCGATGAAGAGATCGAGCGCGTGCCCCCTATGCCGTGCTGCGCCGAGGTTGTTGACCGTGGAGAGCACGCCGAAGGCGATCATCGTGCAGCCGAAATAGAGGCCGAGCGTAAAGGTACTCGCAAGCGGATACAACAGGGTCGTGACGCCGACGAGGATCAGCAATGCGCCTTGCAGGGAAGTGAGGTACCAGTAGTGCGCACTTCGGCGCACGAGCTTTATCTTGTCTTCTGCCATGTGACTGACTCCCGGCGACGCAACTCAGGACCCGAAGGTGTAGGGGATCGACAGCTTGCCGATGCTTGCGCCACGTTCCGAATGGATCGCCGCATCGAAGTCGACGGTCTTCTTCGAAGACGGCACGTGCTGGAAATACAGCCAGCCCTCGAGCGAGCCACCCGGATCGAGAACCCGTGGAAGCCGGCTGGGGCCGTGTCGGCGGCGGCAGCCGGGTCGCCGGTGACGGCTTCGTCTATGGTGCCTCGCTTGGCTACGACCTTGCGCGCGGCAATCTGCGCGTGGGGCCGGAGGTCGAGATCGCCGACTCGACGCAGTCGGAATGTCGCCCGTATGCGACGGCGGGTGCCGGCGCCCGGCGGTGCGAGCGAGCCGACCGGGACCTCTATGTCGGCGGGCGCCTGGGCTATGTCTTGAACCCCAAGCTGCTGGTCTATGGCAAGTTCGGCTACAGCAACGCCCGCTTTTCCACGCGGCTGGAGCGCGCGTCCACCGGCAACGTCGACCGTGCGACCGACGGCGACGGCTATCGCCTGGGCGTCGGTGCCGAATATGCGATCACCCGCGCCGTCTACCTTTCGGGAGGATATCGCTACTCGCACTATTCGGCCGACGTGCACCGCAACCAGATCCTCGCGGGCGTGGGCTTGCGCTTCTGATGCCGACCTGGGGGGCGGGCTGCGCCGCAGCCGCCCCACGCTCCCCCGCTGATCGGAAATCGCTCCAGTGGAGCAACTGACGGAGTAAACCATGATTCGTACGATCCTCGCCGCTGCTGCGGCCACCCTCCTCGGCGTCGCCGGCCAGGCGAGCGCGCAGACGGTCCAGCAGGACCGCAGCTTCACCGATGCGAGCGGCTTCCGCGCCGTCGAGACGCCGGAGGGCTACGCGCCGGCAGCCCCCGCCATCGACGGTCCCG
The DNA here is from genome assembly GCF_003950455.1 of Sphingomonas sp. ABOLE. Classification (NCBI taxonomy): domain Bacteria; kingdom Pseudomonadati; phylum Pseudomonadota; class Alphaproteobacteria; order Sphingomonadales; family Sphingomonadaceae; genus Sphingomonas; species Sphingomonas sp. ABOLE. The sequence goes on along the minus strand of NZ_QQWY01000021.1, from coordinate 30,505 downwards.
TGACGCCCGCCACGAAGGTCGACTTCGTGCCGCAGACCTTGACGCCGTCCGAAGCCTTTCCGCCGCCGGCCCCCCGAAAGATCTATCCGCCGTGCAGCAAACAGCGTCGGGACGAGTGCCAGCAACGCAAGTGATGCCGGCCCCGATCAATGCTTTCGAAGCGAAGGAAACGAAGATGAAAAGGATCAGCGCAGCGCTTTGCCTTGCTGCGATCGCCGTCGGCGCGGTGCCGGCGCTTGCCCAGTCCATCTCTGCCAAGCAAGGCGTCATCACGACGACCCGCACCGAGGTTAAGGGCAAGCAGATCGACAAGATCACCTGCCGCGAATTCCTCAGCCTGCAAACCCGCCTGCAGCCGCAGGTCCTTTCCTACACCGTCGGCTACAACAAGGCGAAGAAGCCGGAGGACATCATTTTCGATGTCGAGGACGTCGATCGCCTGACGCCCGTCGTCGTGCGGTCGTGCAAGACCCGTCCGGAAGAGACGCTGATGCAGCGCATTCGGGCCGTTTGGCACAGGCTCTGAAGCCTGACGCTTTCGGTAGCGTGCCGAAGAACGGCGGGAATGTCGGTGCTCCGGGATCGATGCTCGGGGCACCGCGCCGTCGCCAGGCTTGATCGACTGCGCGATGCAGCACCTCCCCGTCCGAGGTGGCAATTTGCCGCGCCATTTCCAACGCGAGGCGGTGATCGCCCCGCCGCACAGGCGGAGCATCGTCAGGGCCCCGGTCTGCAACGCGGGGCAGAACGCGGGCTTCCGCGTAGTAGCCGTTCGGCCAGCGGCCGCGTCAGCCCCCCAGCATGCTCGTCAGCACCTGGGCCTGGACCTGCATGTCGGCGGCGGCTTCGGTTCGGGCGGCTTCGGCGGCGGCGGATTCGCGTTCGGCGTCGAGCACGGCGAGCATCGGTTGCGCGCCCGTCTGCGCCTCGAGGCGAACCCCGCGCAGCGCGGCGGCGGCGGCCGTGACGCGCTTGGTCGCGGCGTCATAGGTGGCGCGGGCGCTCCTCAGCGCTTCGTAGGCACCGATCGTCTGGCGCTCGACCATCGCGGCGGTGGCGCGTGTCTGCGCCCCGCGTTCGGCGCGATCGGCTTCCGCGCCCCGTTGCCGGGCGCTCGTCCGCCCGCCATCGAACAGCGTCCAGCGCGCGCGCAGGCCGATGCTGGCGGTGTCGGCCTTGTAGCCTGGGAAAAACTGGTCGCGCACGGTCGCGGCCTCGGCATAGGCGCCCACCACCGGCAGGCGTTCCGCCCGCGCGGCGCGGACGCCGGCGTCGGCCATCTCGGCCATCCGGCGGGCGGCGGCCAGCGCCGGGTTATGGGCCAGCGCCTGCTCGACGGCAGCGGCGCGCGCGAGGGCAGGGGGCGGCGGTGGCGCGAGGGTGGCATCCGGCTGGACCGGCATGCCGGTGAGCGACGCCAGCGTGGCGAGAGCAACCTGTTCCTGGCCGAGCGCCGCGGCACGCGCCGCTTCGGCCTCGGCGATGCGGGCTTCGGCCTGGGCGACCTCGGTGCTGGTGCCCGCGCCCGACTGGAAGCGGAGCCCGGCCTGGCGGCGGATCTCGGCGAGCGTGGCGACCATCCGGCCATAGCTATTCGCATTCTCCCGCGCCGCAACGGCACCTGCATAGGCGCGGACCACCGCCACGCGCAGCTCCAGCGCCACGGCTTCGCTGCCCGCCTGGGCTGCCTCCACGCCCGCGCGGGCCTGGGCGGTGGCGGCGGCGGTGCGTCCGCCGGTGAACAGCGGCAGCTCGGTGCCGAGCTGCGCCGAGCGCGGGTTCACATTGTCCGCGCGGAGGCCGAAAAAGCCCTGGGGATCGATCCGCCCGGCGGCGACCTGGCCCTGCAGCGTCACCACCGGCATCCGCTCGGCACGGGCCTGGTCGAGCCGGGCGCCGGCGCTTGCCTCGCGCGCCCGCGCGGCGGCGAGTTCCGGGGCATGGTCGAGCGCGGCGGCGATCACCGCGTCGAGCGACTGGGCCTGGGCGGGCAGCGCCGCACCCAGCGCAAGCCCCAGCAGCAGGGCGCCACGGCGGATCACCGGAACACCGTTCCCGGCCGCACGCCGAGCCCCTTGAATACCATCGCCGCCGGGCAGAAGCCGGTGAACGCGGCCTGGAGCATGTTCGCACCGGCGAACAGCGTCAGCGCGATCCACCAGGGATGCACGGTCAGCGACAGCGTGGCGCTGAGCAGCACGACACAGCCCGCAAAGGCGAGCACGGCAGAATCGAGGGTCATGGACGAGCTCCTGTTCCGAGGCGCAGTTTCTTCACGCCGAGCACATGCAGGGCGAGGCTTTCGTAAAAGGGTTCGCTTTCCCCGCGGCGCACCTTGCGGAGGAAGTATTTCTCGAAGCCGATCTTGGCGAGGTGCACCCATTTGCCGTGCGCGGACCAGTTGGTGTTGCGCGGCGGGATCTGCGGCTTGGCGACGAAGGCGACGCCGCCATCGCCGAAATCGGCGAGGCAGATCGCGTTCCACGTCGCCTCGTGGCTGGGCTCCTCGCCGTCGTGGAGCTGCTTCAGGTTCTGGGCGATCGCCGTCACCATGCTTTCGATCATGAAGCCGGTCTTGGGCACGCCCACGGGCAGCGGCGTCGGCCCGGTCGGCGGGATGGCGATGCACACGCCGAGCGCGAAGATATTGGGATAGGCCGGGTTGCGCTGGTGCTTGTCGGTCAGGATGAAGCCGCGCGGGTTGCTGAGCCCGGCGATGCCCTGCACCGCATCGACGCCGCGAAAGGCCGGCAGCAGCATCGCCCAGCCGAAATCGAGATCATGCGCCTTCTTGAGCGAGCCGTCCTCGTTGACTTCCTCGGCATGAAGCACGCCGTCCTCGACGCCTTTCACGCGCGTGTTGGTGAGCCACTTGATGTGGCGGTTGCGCATCTCGCTTTCGAGCAGCGACTTGGTGTCGCCGACGCCGTCCAGGCCGAGATGGCCGATATAGGGTTCGGGGGTGACGAACGTCATCGGCACGCGGTCGCGGATGTTGCGGCGCTTGAGCTCGGTATCGAGCACCATCGCCATCTCATAGGCTGGGCCGTAGCAGGACGCGCCCTGCGCTGCGCCGACCACGATCGGCCGCGGATTGGCACAGAGTTCCTCGAAGGCATCGTGCGCGCGCTTGGCGTGATCGGTCTGGCAGACCGACTGGGTATGGCCGGCGGGACCGAAGCCTGGGATCTCGTCGAAGGCGAGTTCGGGCCCGGTGGCGATGACCAGATAGTCATAGCTGATCGAGCTGCCGTCGAGCAGTTCGACGCGGTTCTCCTCTGGATGGACCTTGGCGGCGCCGACGCCGGAATAGGCGATGCCGTGCCGGGCCATCGCCGGCGGCAGATGCACCCGGATCGCCTCGGGCTCGCGCCACCCAACGGCCACCCATGGGTTCGAGGGCACGAACCAGTAATCGTCGCCCTTGTTGAGGACCGTCACCTGCGCCTTGCCCTTGAGTGCGGCGCGGATCTCATAGGCGGCGATCGTGCCTCCCAGTCCCGCGCCGAGCACCACGATTTGTGAGTCGCCCATGGCCTGCTCTCCTACATTGTTCTTGACTAATATACGCAATATATCATATTAGCAAGTGCAAATGGAGGGTGCGATGTTTGGTTTCGGACGGAGGCGGGTGATGCGGGAAGTGAAGGCAGCGGAGCTGAAGGCGATGCTCGATGCCGAGTCGGCACTGGTGGTCGATGTGCGCGAGCCAGATGAATTCGCGGCTGGGCACATCGCCGGCGCGGTCAACCTGCCGCTTTCACGATTCGATGCGGCGGCGCTGCCGCAGGCAGGCGAGAAGACGCTGGTGCTCCATTGCCTGGGCGGCAAGCGCTCGGCGATGGCACTCGATCGGTGCGCGGCGGCGCAGGCGGCAGTGGATACGCACCTTGCCGGCGGGGTGAATGCCTGGACCGCCGCGGGCTTTCCGCTGGTGCGGGGCGCCTGACGGTGCGCGCGCGTCTGCTCCCCTGGGCCTTGTCGGTCGCGGTGCCCCTGGCGGCCTGTGGCGGCGAGGCTTCGGCACCGCCGGCAGCGTCCGCCCGCTATGCCGGACCCATGGTGACGGTGGCGCGCGGGGCGGTGCCCGACTGGCGTTCGGTGAGCGCCAGCATCGGCACGATCCGGCAGGCGCAGGCGCTCGCGCGCATCCCTGGCATTCTCACCACGCTCCGCGTGCAGGAGGGCGACCGGGTCACCAAGGGGCAACTGCTTGGCCGCATCGTCGACAGCCAGCTCGGCCCGCAGAGCGGGGCCTATGCGGCGCAGGCGGCAGCGGCCGAGGCGCAAGCGGCCAATGCCCAGGCAGAGCTTTCGCGCACGCGCTTCCTCTATGACAATGGCGTCTACGCCAAGGCGCGGCTCGACCAGGCACAGGCGGGCGCCCGCGCCGCCGAGGCGCAGATCCGCGCGTCGCGGGCGCAGCAGGCGGCGGTGAACGCGGTGGCGGGGCAGGGCGCGATCGTCGCGCCCGCCAGCGGCCGGGTGCTGCTCGCGCCGATCCCGGCCGGATCGGCGGTGGCACCGGGTATGGTGATCGCCACGATCGCCGACGGCCAACCGCTGCTCCGGCTCGAGCTGCCCGAGAGCCTGGCGGCGACGGTGCGGCCGGGCGCAGCGGTGCTGGCGACGCTCGATGCAGCGCCCGTGCGGGGCAGCGTGACGAAGATCTATCCGGCGGTGCAGGGCGGGCAGGTGCTCGCCGATGTCGCGATGCCGGGCATCGACGACCGGCTGATCGGCCGCCGTGTCGCCGCCAAGGTAGCAGCGGGCAGCCGGCAGGCGCTGGTGGTGCCGCGCAAGGCGGTGACGACCCGGTTCGGCGTCGACAGCGTGACGCTGGTCGCTGCCGACGGCACCACCGCTACCGTGCCCGTGCAGACCGCGCCGGTGGCCGATCCGGCGCAGGTGGAAATCCTGTCGGGCGTCCATCCGGGCGACCGGCTGGCGATCGGGGGCGGCAAGTGAGCCTCGGGATTTCCGGCCGGCTCGCCCGTGCCTTTATCGGCTCGCCGCTGACGCCGCTGGCGCTGCTCGCGGCGATCCTGGTCGGCCTGATCGCAACGATGACGATCCCGCGCGAGGAAGAGCCGCAGATCAGCGTGCCGATGGTCGACATTCGCGTCGCCGCGCCGGGGCTTTCGGCGAGCGACGCGGTGGAGCTGGTCGGCAAGCCGCTGGAGACGATCGTCAAGTCGGTCGACGGCGTCGAGCATGTCTATACCCAGGCGGAATCGGGCGGGGTGCTGGTGACGGCGCGCTTCCTGGTCGGCTCGCGGCCCGAGGATGCGGCGACGCGGGTCGACGAGAAGATCAAGGCGAACATCGACCGAATCCCCGTCGGCATTCCGGCGCCGCAGGTGACGGTGCGCGGCATCAACGACGTGCCGATCGTGGTGCTGACGCTGACGCCCAAGGCGGGCGCGCCGGGCCAGTGGAACGACCAGACCCTGTACGAACTCGCCAGCCGCTTGCGGACCGAGATCGCCAAGGTCGACAATGTCGGCCTGACCTTCCTGGTCGGCGGCCAGCGCGAGGCCATCCGCATCGCCCCCGATCCCGCTCGGCTCGCGGCGCAGCAGGTGCCGCTGCAGAGCGTGATCGAGGCCGCCTCGCAGGCCAACCGCAGCTTCCCCGCCGGCAGCGTGCGGGAGGGCGGCCAGTCGGCCCAGCTGATCGCTGGGCGGACGCTGGCAACCGCCGATCAGGTCGGCGCGCTGGTGGTGCGCTCGGTAAGCGGCGCGCCGGTCTATCTGCGCGACGTGGCCAGCGTCACCCAGGCGCCGACCGAGGACCAGGCGCGCGCCTGGCGCTGGTGGCGAAATGGCGACGGCTGGGCGAATGCCCCCGCCGTCAGCCTCGCCATCGCCAAGCGAGCCGGTGCCAATGCCGTCACCGTATCCAGCGCGATCGTCCAGCGCGTCCATGCGCTGGAAGGCAGCCTGATCCCGAACACCGTGCAGGTGGCCGTCACCCGCAACTATGGCGAGACCGCCAACAGCAAGGCCAATGAACTGCTGTTCCACCTGGCGCTCGCCACCGGATCGATCGTGCTGCTGATCGGCTTCGCGATCGGCTGGCGCGAGGCGGGGGTGACCGCGATCGTCATTCCCACCACCATCCTGCTGACGATGTTCGCATCGAACCTGATGGGCTTCACGATCAACCGGGTGAGCCTGTTCGCGCTGATCTTCTCGATCGGCATCCTGGTCGACGATGCGATCGTGATGATCGAGAATATCGCGCGCCACTGGGCAATGGGCGACGGGCGCAGCCGGGTGGATGCGGCGGTGGACGCGGTGGCGGAGGTGGGCAATCCCACCATCGTCGCGACGCTGACCGTGGTGGCGGCGCTGCTGCCGATGCTGTTCGTCTCGGGGCTGATGGGGCCGTACATGGCGCCCATTCCGATCAACGCCTCGGCGGCGATGGTGTTTTCCTTCTTCGTTGCGGTGATCATCGCGCCGTGGCTGATGATCCGCTTCGCGCGCAAGACGCTGGCGGAGGGCGGCGGGCACCACGACGCGCAGGGCGGCAAGCTCGGCGCGCTCTACGGCCGCGTCGCCGCGCGGGTGATCCGCAGCCGGGCGAGCGCGCGCAATTTCCTGATCGCGGTCGGCGTGGCGACCCTGCTTGCCTGCTCGATGTTCTACTTCAAGGCGGTGACGGTGAAGCTGCTGCCCTTCGACAACAAGTCCGAAGTTCAGCTCGTCGTCGACATGCCCGAGGGCACCAGCCTGGAGGCGACCTCGCGCGTGCTGGAGCAGGCCGCGGCGATTGCCCGCACCGTGCCCGAGGTGACCGCGATGGAGGCCTATGCCGGCACCTCGGCGCCGTTCAACTTCAACGGGCTGGTCCGCCACTATTTCCTGCGCGCGAAGCCCTGGATGGGCGATGTGATGCTCACCCTCGCGCCCAAGGAGGACCGTGCCCGCGCCAGCCATGCCATTGCCGTGGCGCTGCGCGAGAAGCTCAAGGCGCTGGCGCTGCCTGCGGGGAGCTCGATCAAGGTGGTCGAGACCCCGCCGGGGCCGCCGGTGATGGCGACGCTGCTCGCCGAGATCTACGGGCCGGACGAAGCCACCCGCCGCGCGACGGCCTTGCAAGTGGAAAAGCTGTTCAACTCGGTGCCGTTCCTCGTCGATGTCGACAACAGCTTCGGCCAGCCTGCGCCCGAGTTGCGGTTGGTGTCCCAGCGCGACCGGCTCGACCATTATGGCCTGTCCGAGCGTCAGCTGTTCGACTCGATCGGCGCGCTGATGGGCGACATGGTGGCCGGCTACGCGCCGCAGGGCGACGGCCGCGATCCGCTGCCGATCCAGATCGGGCTCGATCAGGCGCAGCGCAGCTGGAGCCAGGCGCTTGCCGCGACGCCCGTTGCGGTGACGCAAGCCGCCGGACGCCCGCAGCTGCTGCCGCTCGGCGAACTGGTCGATGCGCGGATGGAGCAGGCCGAGCCCAATCTGTATCGCCGCGACGGTCGCGGCGCGACGATGGTCACCGCCGAGCTGGCGGGCCGCTACGAAGCGCCGATCTACGGCATGCTCGCGGTGGACGACGCCATCGCCCGGCACGACTGGGCCGCGCAGGGACTGCAGAAGCCCGAGATCCGCCTCAACGGCCAGCCCGAGGACGAAAGCCGTCCGTCGCTGCTGTGGGACGGCGAGTGGGAGATCACCTGGGTCACCTTCCGCGACATGGGCGCGGCGTTCATGGTGGCGCTGCTGGCGATCTATGTGCTGGTCGTCGCCCAGTTCGGCAACTTCAAGCTGCCGCTGGTGATCCTCACGCCGATCCCGCTGACCCTGGTGGGCATCGTCGCCGGGCACATGCTGTTCGGTGCGCCGTTCACCGCGACGTCGATGATCGGCTTTATCGCGCTGGCCGGCATCATCGTGCGGAACTCGATCCTGTTGGTCGATTTCATTCGCCATGCCCGGACCGAGGACAAGTCGCTGCGCGATACGCTGCTGGAGGCAGGGATGATCCGCTTCAAGCCGATCGTGCTGACCGCGGCGGCGGCGATGATCGGCGCGGCGGTGATCCTGACCGACCCGATCTTCCAGGGGCTTGCGATTTCGCTGCTGTTCGGCTTGGCATCGTCGACGCTGCTGACCGTCCTCGTCATCCCCGCCATCTATGTGGTGCTGCGCGAGGATGGTCGGCCCATAACGAAGGTGTCGCACGCATGAAGGATATGACGATCGAGCAGATGCGCGATCAGGCCGAGGGGCTTGCGCGCAATCTGCGCACGATGGCGAACCCGGCGCGGCTGGTGATGCTGTGCCGGATGTCCGAAGGCGAGGCCTCGGTCGGCGAACTGATCGAAGTGACCGGCCTAGCGCAGTCCGCGGTTTCGCAGCACCTCGCCTTGTTGCGCGAGGCCGGCGCGGTCTCGGTCCGGGCGGACCAGCAATCCCGGCTCTACTCGATCGCGGACCCGCAGGTCCGGCAAATCTTCGACGCGCTGTGCAGCGCCTGCCAGCCCACGCCCAAGTCCGAGGCGTAGCGCGCTCGGGCATTGCGGAGGCGTCCCTCGCTCGACGGTCATGTTGCGGGAGGCAGGGCGAGAGCGGGCCCGATCATCGGCATCTGCAACCCGGCTTGAATACCCTGGACGCGCAAGAGAGCAGCGCTGGCGGCCGAACGCGGCTCGCGCAGCTGCCGCTTGCGGCGGAATGTCATCGTCCACCAATGCGCGGACCCCGCCGGACAGCGAGGGCCGCGTTGCGTACCAGCCTGAGCGCCGGATAGCAAAACGACGCGAGCCAGCGATGCTGCATCAACCCGCTCCAGGGTGATTCCTCGATCAGTATCCCGACCAGGTTCATGGCGTCCGCACCGTGAAATGCCTTGCCCCGCCACAAGGCGAGCATACCTCGATCGAGATCGTAGCGCGACGCCGCTGGAAATCGTGTTCGATTTGCTGCTTCGCGCGCATCGTGCAACTCTACCGCGATCCCGCGTGCCGCAAGCGCGGCCATCGCGCAATAATGGGTGCAGAACGGGCATTCCCCGTCGTAGAGCAGGACGAGCGTTTCACATTGGGAAGCGTCGTTCATCGACCGTGATCCACAAGGCCTGGGCAAGCCCTCAAATTGCAAACGCTCCTCGTCCTGCACGAAGCGCAACGGCGGGGAATCGCGCGCCAATCCTCAGACCGTTCCAAGCAATGTCTCGATCCCGTCGAGCAGGCGCTCGCTTGGGCGCGACTCGAGATACGTGGTCAGGCAGACCGGCAAGGACAGGTAGCTCTTGCCGTCGCACCACATCAGGCCGAGGTCGCATAGCGCGGTGAGTTCGCGTGCGATTTCCTCCGGCGAATAATCCGGCAATTCTCGCTCGAGCATGTGCTGGGAGCGCCCCTTGTCGCATTCCGCGAGGATTTTGGCAGCCAGCCCCCGGATCGTTTGACCTGGCGCATGCGAGCGCCCCCGGCGGGAATCGAGAACCACGAAGCTGCTTTCATCCTTGAGATAGAATAGCGTGCTTTCCCGATGGGCGCTGCGCCATCGATCGATCTGCCGTTGCAACGTGCTGGTGTAGGTGTCGACGTGCCGGTCGAGGTCGTGCTCGGCCGCGAAGAAGAAGGCCAGGTTCGTCACGGCCTGTCTGGGCAAGCCCGCATAGACCTGGAAATAGCTGGGAAATGGGCGAAGGTGCCGAAAACCGAACGCCTCGGCGGCAGTGAAGTGGGGACTGTGCCGGTCGAGGCGCACGCGCGACCCGCGCGCAGGTGGTTCGAGGTGCCACAACAGAGGCATCAGTTCCGCCATTTTTTCGTAATCTTCGGGAGACTCGCCGGGGAAGCCCCACAGCACATTCCAGTCGACCCGCACGCCAAATTCCATGCACCACTTCAACAACTGCAGATTCTGGATGGCCGAGACGCCCTTTCGCATCAGACGTAGCACCGGATCGCTCAGGCTTTCGATACCGGGCTGGATGTGGCGGACGCCTGCATCGCGCAGGGCTCGGACCTCGTCCTTGCTCACATTGCTCTTGATCTCGAAAAAGAAGCTGGTGCCGCTGTCGGCCCGGGCCAGTTCGGGCAACAGCGTGCGATAATATTCGCGATCCATGATGTTGTCGACGAAGCAGATGTCGCAATCGGGATAGGCTCCGACGTAAAAGCGAATGTCGTTCAAGACGTTCGCGGGCGACTTGCTGCGGAAGGACATCGAAGCACCGTTAAGGCCGCAAAACGTGCAATGGTGTTTCACGCCCCACCAACACCCGCGCGAGGCCTCCATCGGGATTTCTACTTTCAGTTGCTTCGCGAGCGCGGGGTACCGAGCAAGGTCGGAGAAATAAGGCTTGAAATCAGGCCTCTGCTGTCCGCTCATGTCGCGAACGAGCCGGGCCTGAATGAACCTGGGGGCGCTCTCCGACCGCTCGACCAGCCCGACGAGCGCGGGATTGTCGGGCCAGGCAATCCCTTCGAGCAGGCCGGCCACGAGCGGAGTCACGATCAGATCGGCTTCGCCCGATACCACCAGGTCGATGAATGGAAACTGGCGGGAAAGTTCGGCGCCCATCTCGCCTTCGCAATTTGCGCCGCCCAGCAGAATGATGAGGTCGGGCGCCAAGGCGCGCAGGCGCCGGGCCAGGGCGATCGACGCCAGGTTCTGCTCGAATATGGAGGTCAGCCCCACCAGGCGCGGCTTCGCTGCGAGAATGTCGCGCGCCGCAAATTCGATGAACTCGCCCGCCTCGGAGGCCAGCCGCAAGATCTGCTCGATCATCTTCAGCCGCAACTCGCGCTCCAGGACGCGCGATGCAGAAGGCCCGGCCTCTTGCGTATCCCCGCCAGGCGAATCAAAGACCTGCTGCAGGTAGGCGGCCTGCTCCTCGGCGGAACGGGGATTCAGCGCGTGACTGAAGATCCACTCGCCGAGCAAGGATGTCGTGCTGGGGAACCCGCCGGCAATGCGCTCATATGCCACTTTGCCGATCCGAGCTGCGTAATCGACGGTGAAATGGCGGCATTGCGTCATGATCCCGGCATCCTCAAGCCGGGCCTGGAGGATGCCGAGCGCCAGCGACGGACTGTGGAGCATGCCGAAAGGCATGCTGACGAGAAGTACGTCCGTCCGACTTCTGGAAGCTTCCGCCACAGCGTCGTCCTTCTTGCGGCGCGCCCGAACGGGCATTGCCAGCTTGACTATTTCACGAAGCGACCGGATTTATTTTCGGCGGTATAGTATCTGACTGGGCAATCGGCTGTCGAGCGATGATTTGACCGAGCGCCATCGCCGGCCCGGCAAGGGATGGAGCGCATCGGTTCATGACGGACATCGCCACGAGCCTCGATCAATATCTCGCTAGCCGCGAGACGCCGGATACTCGAACCGTGGCTGAGGTCTACGGGACGGAAAATTTCTGCCATTTGCTTCATGCCCTGATCCGGATGGACCGTCCGACCGTGGTCCTCGAGCTGGGTTGCGGCGGCGCGGCGAGCGCATTCATGGCGGCGCGGGCACTGTGCGCGAACGGGCACGGTCATCTCTGGACCGTCGACAATGGCTCGGACTGGAACGACGAATTCGTTCGCGCGACCTGTCTCGGTGCCGCGGGGCTCGGCGATAAGGATCTTACCTATGCCGGCTTCATCGAGACGATGATCGGACAATTCGATCTGGCGGAGCGCTTTTCGCTGATCGAGATGGATCTCGACGGTACCGATTTCTACGATCCCGGCCAGCCGATCGACATGCTCTTCGCCGATGCCACGCCCTCGCACGCGGAAGGCTGTTTGGCGATCCTCAAATATTATCTTCCGCGGATGAGCCCCTACAGCTCGATATTCATCGACCGCGCCGGAACCATCAACCATGCCTGGATGGTGCTGCGTTTCGTCGTCGATTGCTTTCGTGTCGGGAAATTGCCGCACAGCCTCGTATCGGGGTGCTCGGATGCTGACGTTCAGGCGATGGAACGGCTCGTAAAGTCTTGCGAGTTTCAGCTCGTGAATCTGACCGAGACACGGCACAACAAGCCGACGCGCATGCAGAACAGCCGTGCCTGGATCAAGATCCAGCCGATAGACTATCTCCCGAAGAACGACGTGCTGACTTTCTCCTCGATAACCAGCCCATGGGCGCTGGACTGACCTGCCGAAAGCTAGCGCTGCCTGGGAGGCGTCTCAGCTCTGCCGTCCGCGCTTCCCGATCCGACCCGCGCTTCCGCTTGCCCCAGTTGCTCCTGTACCCCGTCCCCGCAGCGCGCAATTTCCCGAAGATATTCGATCGGGGAGAGGCCGTCGCATTCGCCAAGCGAACGAAGGCTGGCGGTATAGCCGAGATCCTTCTGCAACGCCGCAGGCATGGTCAAAACCTGCGCGCGCGGTACGGCAAGAAAGTGATTCAATTGCGGGCGCAGCCAGCCTCGCGTGTAATTGAGGAACAACGTCCTGCGGGTCTGGTCCGGCGTCACATTGGCGCCGGCTCCGTGGAACACCGCTCCGTCCCAGAACAAGACCGATCCTGCCGGCATCGTGGCGGCGACATACTCGTCGTCGCGCGCGTCGCGCGAACGCTCCCACCAGCAGCTTTCCGGGGCGATCCGGGTCGCGCCGTTCTCGGCGGTGAATGCGTCGAGCGCGACTGCGGCCGTGATGACGAGCGGCATTCGCGGTCGAGGCAGGGAATAGAAGGAAGCATCGTCCCGGTGGGCTTGCTGCGCCGAGCAGCCAGGGCTGTGGACCGTGACAATCGCGCCGGCATGAAATACGAAGTCCGCCCCGAGCAACGCTGTCATGATCATGCGCAGCATCGGGTCGAGCGCCGCTTCATCTGCCGCACGCGACTTGGCGATGACATTGTGGATATGGACTGCCGAACGCCGCCCCCCGCTGGCCAATCGGGTAAATTCGGACTGCGATCGCGACAATAGCGGCGCGAGGCCGGTGCGCAGCCGGTCGACGCGGTCCTGTGGGAACAGGTGCGGGACGACGCAATAGCCCCTGCGGTGCACGGCACGGGCGACTTCGGCCGCGCATGCCAGCATCGGCCCGGCGGCGGGATCCGCCGCGATGCCGGCATCCGCGAGTGCCCGGTCGATGAATTCGGTTCGGGCCGCGTACTCGGTCTCTCGGTCGGCGCAATGTCGATCGTGCGCCGTGCTTGCGGTTCCGGAACGAGGCAACGCTTTTGCCTTTTGATGGATTTCTGCGTCAGGCGGAGAGGATAGACCGGTCTCGTATGTCCATGAAGTACAAAATCACGGCGGGCCGATCGGCTATTCTTCGTCAACAACAATAGCCAAGATCTGAAATGCAGGGCAAAATGTCCGCGCTCCGACATTGCAAGGAGATTCTCCTTGGATCCTTCCGATTCGATATTGGCCTTTATCGGCTGCTATGGTAAATCATCCGCGGGCGCTGAATAAAAGCAAGCCGTCTAGTCTTCAAAAGCACTTGTCCGGTTTGCTTGGGGCTGTCTCGGATCAGCTTTCTTTTGCACGTCTGTTGAACGTCTGAGCGGGCGTTTGGGCTCAAAAATCGGAGGATGTTATGGCTGACAGAGTGAAGGAAACGATCGTTTCCGTGCACGACAGCGAGTACAGCGATCGAATTTCCTCGATGCGCGAGCAATTGATGCGCGAGATGAACGTGGGCGACCTCCTGCAGATGCAATTGAAGGTCGATACCCTCGTAAAGCTCGCCGCGCTTGCTGGTGAGCATCATCACGACTCCACCGGTGGGGTAGGCCATCACGATCACTCGTCGCTCGCCGACCTGTCCTGGCGCCTGGAACGCCCATCGGTGTTGGACGCCGTTGGCCAGATCAAGGGCCAGAAGTAGCACGCAGCACCCCACGGCTTCTGCAGCCCGTCGACGCCACGGTCGCGAACCCGCGTTCGGACGAGGGGGCTGCAGAGAAACCGTTTTGCTGCCGCGCAGTCATCGGGATTGCAGCGATAGGTTTGGTATGGAAATACCGATAACGAGTTCTGCGCCGGTCATAGAGGAAGCCTTGGCCGCGCACGCGGCTTTTGGCGACAGCGCCTATATCCTTCGGCAATTGCAGTCGGTTTTCACCAAGCGTCTTGAACGTGTGGCGGAAGACGTCCAGCCGGCGGCAGGCCTGTTGCCGGCCTTCATGGCTGCGGATGCCGAAACGCGCTACCGCATCACCGGAAACACCGTGATTCGGTGCGCCGTGGAACATGCCTACAACCAGCTCGAGACCGGAAACACGGTGGGTCTTTCGCTGGCCGAATGCGGGGCGGTGCTGGATTCTGTGGCGCTGCATCTTGCCGGCGGCAAGACCGGTACGCCGTTCGAGAACGGCGCCTTCCCGCTGGAGCGGTTGAGCGACGATCCCCGCCACGGCTGGGTGTGGCACGAGGACTATCCGGACAACGCGCTGGGGGCCGCCTTTCGCAAGATCATGGCGCTCGAATATGGCGATGGCCTGTGCTCCATCTCGGCCGCCCAGCTGGCAATGCTACGGCAGGGCGAAGCGCTGCTGAGCGCGTTGCTGCCGCGGCTCTCGGCCAGTGCGCTCAGCCACGTGCACCTGATCGGGTGCTTTCCGGATCGCGGCTTCTGGAAAGGCAAGGTTTCGAGTTCTCAGATCCGCGTGGGTGGAACGATCTTCCTCAACCAGGCGCTGTTGCAGAATCCATGGTGCACCGCCGAACATCTGCTGCACGAGGCGTTGCACCAGAAGCTTTACGACTTTCGGCACGGCCATTCCCTGCTCGACGTCGATGCGCCGCAAGAAGATGCGCCGCGCGTCGTGTCGCTCTGGAATGCACAGGAGTTCAGCCGCGCGAACCATTGGGACACGCACCGCGCCTTCGCCGCATTCCATGTCTATGTTCAACTTGCTCTCCTCGCCAAGCTGGCGGAGCAGCGCGCGCCCGAACTCGAAGCGCGTTTCGGGCGTTTCTGCGGCATGGTGGAAAGCCGCAAGGCGTTCGACCGGGCATGGTATCTGGGCAAGGAATTGTTGGCCGGCTGTTCCGCCCATCTCGGGCTTGCCGGAGTGCGCATGCGCGAATGGCTTATGGAGGTACTCGGTTGCCTGGGGGACCAGCCGCCGCCCGACGGAGCCTATGTTCACCTGATGCTCGACCTGTACGAGCGGGAAGCCAACCGCATCGGTTCCGTCCTGGACAGCGACAAAGACGCAGCGCGGATCTTCGCGCGCAATCTGGTACCGGCCGCAAAGCAAGAACTCGCTGCGGCCCGAAACATTCTCTCCGCGATCGGTGCCGAGCCGACCTTGCGGCAGCTCGAACGCGATGTGGCAGATCGCGTGGGGGACGACCTGTCCGGCCGCTTCGCCCATGTACGCCGCCTGATCGCGCAGGCTTTGCGCAGCGCTTCGATCGATGGCTTCACCCTGAACACGCGGGCGCCCGACACTGTCGATGCCGATCGCATGGTGCGGTCGATGGTCGAGCACGGCAGCGACAGCCTGTACCTGATGCAGACCAACGTACCGCGGCTGGTCGCCGGCGCCAAACGCCGGGCGGTGGACTTGCGGTTTACCAGTTCCTGCCAGGACGATGTCGGCAGGCTGCTTTCGGTCCTCGCGGCAGGAGTGGGCGATGGCGGCCGCATCCTCGAAATCGGCACGGGGGCGGGGGTCGGGCTGGCCTGGATCGTCACCGGCCTGCACGGTCGATGCGCGGTAGACGTCGTCAGCATCGAGGGAGACCGCCGGTTGGCGGCATCGGTCGCTGAACTGGACTGGCCGGCCAATGTCCGTTTCGAGATCGCCGACGCCTGCGAATGGATGACGAAGCTGCACGATTTCGATCTGGTCTTTGTCGATGCTGCCCCCGTCAAATATGGGGATATCGAGCCGCTCCTCGCCACGTTGCGGCCCGGCGGGATTCTGGTGGTGGACGATCTGTGTACGCCGCCCGGTTCGGACAGCGTCGACGTCGAGGAGCGCAACCGGCTGCGCACCG
The DNA here is from genome assembly GCF_003950455.1 of Sphingomonas sp. ABOLE. Taxonomy (NCBI): domain Bacteria; kingdom Pseudomonadati; phylum Pseudomonadota; class Alphaproteobacteria; order Sphingomonadales; family Sphingomonadaceae; genus Sphingomonas; species Sphingomonas sp. ABOLE. The sequence continues at coordinate 14,578 of NZ_QQWY01000021.1, read as the reverse complement.
AGCTCATGTATCACCCAGCGTTGCAGGCCGTCGACCTCGACTGGTCGACTCGCGTGGTGATGGCCACGAAGATCCACCCGGGCAAGGCGGCAGCGATCGAGGAGAGGGCCGCTCCGGCGAAGGTCCTTGCCGATGCGGCGCTTTGAGCAAGGCTGCCACGGACAGGCCGGATCGGCACATGACGGTGGCGGGCGGCCGAAAAACGCTCGTTCGAGGAACAAATGAGCCCGACATGCTTGCGCATCTAGCCGGGAGCGAGACGGAAATGGCCGCGTTTGATGCGGTCCAGTCTACGCGGCGCCCGAAGCTGTATGGGCTGAGAGCCTGTTTGAAAATGCGCCCAGCCGCCTCGAAATTCGCTCTTTCGCGAATTTCCAAACGGTCTCTGAGGCTAGCGCAGGGGATCCTGGTTTCTCCTTCGTCCCGCGCGGTTCGGGCCAGCCCGGATCCGGCATGCGAACGCTGGTTCGCGCGGTGAATGTCGATGCTGCCCGAGCCGTCCCACGCAATCGCGACGGATTCGGAGGCATGGCGCGCCATTCAGGCGCGGAGAGCGCTGCTGCGTGAACAGCTTGAACGCGCCGCCGCCCGGCTTCCATGGCTGTCGGATCCGTCGCTGATCCCCGATACGGCGATCGTGCCATTCGTGGAGGACGGAGAGGTCGAATTGGCCGCGTTCTCGCTGGCCGCGTGGATGCTGATGGAGACGGTGCGCGTCGCCGATGACGTCAATCCGCAACTGGCCTGGCGAGAGGCGTTCGAGCGATATCGTGTTCCCTATGGCATGCAAGATCCCGTGGTGCGCTCCATCTTGCTGCCTGCGGCAAGGCACGCGCCCGGCCTAGTCGCGATGGCGGAGATCGTCAGCGTGGTTCCGGCGCTCGCTCATCGTGCGGCGATCCCGCGCGATCGCTGGGGGGCCATCCTTGCCGCGTCTCTGCCGTTCGTCAGACAATTGGCGTTTGGGAATACGGTGATGCAGGTGCTCCTGCGCTGCTATCTCAGCCGCGCGGCAGCGTCCGGGGAAACGCGCGGCGTCCGCTCGCTCGATCCCGCGAGATTGCGGCTGGACGAAGCGGGCGGGTTGACCACAGCGACACCGCTCGAAGCCCTTCTGCACGCCGCGCGCCGCGCCGCCGAACGGAGCGGCTATCATTATGTCGCGCCATGCGTGGCCATGTCGGCGCATCTGGCCGGCGAGGGTGCGGATCCCGCCAAAAGCAGCGTCTTCGACGCATTCTGGAAGGCTTGGGCGATCGTGTCGGATCGTCTGCTCTTCTGCAGGTACGATCCTTCGCGCGCACCAGCTTGCGGCAAGGCCGACGCCGATCCCGACTATGGCGAAGCTCTCGATGCAATTGCCGCAAGGCGGCTCGAGATGCATGGGGCCATTGCCGCGGATCCTTATCCGGAAGACGTCGCCCAGGTCCTTTCCGCGCTGCTGGAGGCGCGACGCGGCGACTAGGCGCCTCAGCTCTTCCCCAGGGCGGAAGCGATGACGGTGTCCATGATGAGGATGCAGGGGAAGGCCGCGGCAAAAGCCCAAACATAGGTGTTCAGGCCCATGAATACGGCGGTCGCCAGGTGAAACAGCGCAAACACCAGCAGCACCGCGATAAGGAAGTTGCCACCGGCAAGGAGCGCAAGCGGGAAGCCGACCTCCAGGATCATCAGGGCCCAGCAGAAGATCAGCGACGACGCCGTGCTCCAACTTGCCAGCCGCGCGCCGGTCTTGTGCCCGAACGCGCAGGTACCCATGACGCCGATCAGCGCGCGGCCGCTGCGCCATTCGGGCGATGCGAGTTTTGCCGCGCCGCCGATGAAATATGCGATGCAGAGTTGGCCGGCGATCAGCAGCGTTCCGGCAAAAGCAAGGACGGGATCGCTCACGATCAAGCCAAGGCTGGTCAGCGCCGAGCCGATCGCCACCGTTTGCCCCATTTGGTCGGACCCGTCATCGCTCAACCATCGGCGATATTTGAACATCGATCCGGTCAGCACGATAACGACCAGTGCAGCCAGCCGCATGCCATTGCCTATCGGCAGCACGAGCATCGCGGCGGCGAACAGGCGCAGCATCAGCATGGCGGTAACGCCGCGCTGACCGCAGACGGCCTCCAAGAGGGTGCTGCGGGCAGCGCTGCGATGGCGCAAGCGGAGCACGCGCCAGCACAGCAGACCCTCGTCGGCAAACAGCCGCCGCAAGGCTAGCCATTCAAGGGTGCTGAGAAGGCACCACAGCGCCAGAAGCAGGGAGGTGGCATTCAGGGCGAGCTGAAATCGCTCTTGCCCAACTGCTGCGATCGCCGGTGGAACCCCGATATGAAGGAAATCCATAGCCGCTTTTCCTCTCTACCGGAGGTTTCGACGAGAATGAACTGCAAGGCGCGCGGGCCTTCGCCGTACGGACCGTGCATCGTTACATGATGCAGCAGCATCAGATAGGGCAGCGAGGTCAGTACCACCGTTTCGTTGCCGGCCCAGCGGCGCAGCCGCCGGATCGCCTGCGCGGCATCCTGGACGACGCGTTGCGGACGCTTCGCCGGATTCCATAGGGCATGGAGCCATGCCCGCTCGGCCGGGCCGCCAACGAGGCTGAAGGCGCTAGCCGAACCGTCCTCGCGAAGCTGACGCACGAGCAGGTAGACATCGCGATAGGCCGGTCTCGGCGCGAAGAAGGCCCAACTCGGCAGCAGCTGCCATTTGTCGGCCTGCGCGACGACCGTCTGAAAGGGGATATACTGATACAGCAGCGTCAGCAGCAGCCAGAGCCCAACCAGAACGCAGGCGGTCGCTCCAGCGAGGCTCATTGGCCGACGGCTTGCGCGATGCAGGATTCAGCTGCCATCTGCGCCCAGCACGATCCTGCGGCGCAATGCGATCAGACTGTCCAGATCCGGAAGGTCGAGCCAGTTGACCTCGCTGGACTGTCCCGCGCGCGAAAGGTCGCGTCCTGGCGACTGGCTCGACTTCGGGCGACGCACCCGCGTTCCGGCAGATGTACCCTCGCCGTCTGCATAGCCGAGTTTGCGCAGTGCGGCCTCGGTGCAGGAAAGGGCGCCGGGCTCGTCGCAGATTCTGCCCTCTTCCACCATCGCCTCGATCCGGGCCAGTTCGCTAGGCGACAAGAGCATGGCTGCAGATACTACAACCAGCCGCCCTATCGAACAAGCACGCGGTGATGTTGACGTTGGTCTAATCCGACGTCTTCTCATCCTGATCGTCCCGACCGGGCAGATTAACTGCCGCTGCCGTTGAACACTGCTTCTCAGACATAGGCAAACGGCAGGCTTCTGCCCGAACGGACGTAACCGCGGTTCACGGGGGGCGGTATTTTTCTCCGCCGCATGGACCGGCGCGGTGAGAGGGTGGCCACGGGATCAGGGGCGAGTATTCTTAGGGTTGGCCCGAGTATTACGCTGCGCTTCTCAGTTTGCCGTGGAGCTCGCCAACATGGCGCCGGGCGGCTTCCAGAATCGTCGGGCTGGCATCAACATGCTTTCGTTCGCCATCGGGGGAAAAAAGCTTTGCTGGTGCCTTCGCATCCCTGCGGCTGGTACGTCCCACCGCCGCCCGTTCTTCGCGGGTCAACGAAAGACCGAAATGCGGCGCAATCCGCTCCGTAAGGGCGTCCGGCAAGCCGGCATAATCGATTGCCAAGCCCAGCGGCCTGGCAAGCGCCCAAATCGCCGCCTCGTGATGCTTCGCAAGAATGCGGGCGCACAGCTCCGCAGGCTCAGGCATGTCGCCTTCGATGCCGTATAGCCGGCTGGGCACGAGTTCGGGAATCGTCTGGTACCCGCGCAGCCGCATCTGCGAGACGAGCACCTCCACCGGGTCTCGAAACAGATAAACCCATGGTACGTGCGGCAAGGCGGCTTGGATGAACGGGAAGGCCAGGATGTGCCAGCTGTCCAGTTTGACGAAACATTGTCGTTCGCTGCTTCGCGCCCGGCCGAGCGCCGCGACCATCGCGCGCAGCAGCGCGCCACCGCGGGCCCCGGCGAGGTCGGCTCTGCGCAGGACAAGACGGATTGCTGCGTCGAAGGGTCCTGGCTCCGACAGGGACAGCGTCGCGGGCAGCGCGCCCAGCATCTGCGCGACGAGCGTCGAGCCGCAGCGTGACATGTGATAGACGAGCCCGCGCACCGGGGCAGCTTGGCCGGCTTGCGCATTGTCGATGAAGTCGTCGAGTCTGGTGGTCTGGCGAAAGACGCGATTGAACGGCAGCGACAGCGCGCGCTGCACCGAATCTCCGAAAAAGCTGTCCTTGAGCGGGTCGTCGCCGAAATAGGCCCAGTCCACCAAGGGTCCGTCATCGGAGTCGACGATCCGCACCGGGAGCCATTCGAGCGGAGGCCATGCCGGGGTCGGTTCGACGGTCGCGGCGCGGGCGCGGGGGGCCAATTCCTCCGGGCTCAGCTTCAGTCCCAACCGATCGGCCGCGGCCATCGCCATTGCCGAGAAGATTTCGTGGCGCTCACATGCCGCGAGCTGTCGCTGCAGTTCGGGAGCCGCCATCACTGCCGTCTGAAAGGCGTGCAATGCGTTGCGCATTCTTCTCCTCGATCGCATGATCGCACGCGCCGGCGCATTTGCAAGCAGTGCAGTCCAGTACCCGGAGGGAATTCTCGCGTGGAAGCGGAAAAGCGCTACGTCTATCCTGATCGGGTTCGCTTGCGGCTGATCTTCGATGCCGCGCGCCTCCGCGCCGATCTCGCGGCGCTTGCCGCGAGCAGTTGGACGCCGCATTTCGTGCCGCAAAATTACAGCGGAGACTGGGGCGTGATGCCGCTCCGCGCGCCCGCCGGCGCCGACCATCCCATTCTAATGATCGCGGCGCATCCGGACGCGCGCGACTTCGTCGATGCGCCAGCCTTGCGGCGTGCGCCCTATCTGCGCGAGGTGCTCAGCCACTTCGACTGCACCTTGCGCTCCGTACGGCTGATGCGGCTGGGGCCGAGATCGTGCATCCGCGAGCATTGCGACCCGGGGCTGTCCGCGGAGGAGGGCTTGGTGCGGCTGCACCTACCCATCCTCACCAATTCCCGGGTGCGGTTCGAGGTCAATCGCCGCCCCGTGGTGATGGCGCCCGGCGAAGTCTGGTATCTCCGGCTGAGCGATCCGCACCGGGTCGACAATGCCGGCGCGGACGCGCGGGTCCATCTGGTGATCGACGCGGCCATGAGTCCCTGGCTGGACGCGCAACTACGTGAAGGAGCCTGAGGGCGCGGGCCACCGCATGGGCTGGTGGAGGCCGTCGCCCGCACCCACGTCGTTGAAGCCAAGCCGTGCATAGAGCGCGTGCGCGCGTCGATTATCAACCGCGACCGTCAGCGCAACGCCGCTAGCGCCGGCGGCGGCTGCGCTCTGCTGGATCCAGACGATCAGCCGCGACCCAAGTCCCTGCGCGCGCCAAGCGGTCGCGAGCAGGATGTCGACGATGCGCCATTCGGACGTGCTTCGATCGAGATACAGGCGGCCTACCGGCGCATCGTCCCGCAGCACGAGCCAGAAGTCCGCACGAGGACAGTGCCGAACGAAATGATGGTGCTGGAGCCGGAATTGCTCCTCGGCAAAGGCCCGCTTCTCCGCCTGTGACCACGGGTGGAACAACAGCTCGGGCATGCGAAGTTGCGCATACAAGGCAACCAGGTCCGGAAGATCTTCCAGGGAAGCAGCGCGCAGCGTGATCCCAAAGGCTTGCAGCGCGCTGGTGTCGATCGCCGGGCGCCGACTGCGAGGAAAAGGTCGAAGCCCGGGTGCCATCGAGTTCAATTATAGTTCTCTGATGCAAAATTCCGGTATTCGCGCGCTTCACACGTTGCACAGTTCACGGCAGGATACGTCGCGAACAACATCGTGCATGATGTGGAGGGGGATGACAGATGCATTTGCTTAAACCCGAAGACTTCGAGCCCTGGATCGGCCGCAAGGTGCGGGTGGCCACGCTCCCCGATCCCGTGGAAATCACCTTGGAGCGCATTGATCGGCGCAGCCCGCTGCGCGGCTTCGATGTTCGCGAGCCCTTTTCGCTGTTCTTCGAATCGCCGCTCCAAGTCTTTCTGATCGACGGCACCTATGAGCTCGACTGCGGGAAGGGCGGCCCGCACGCTATCCTGCTGACGCAGTTGCAACCCTCCGATCGTCGCTTTTACGAGGCCGTTTTTTCCTGACGGCGGAGGGCACGAATTGCGCCATGCGCATACACTGCGTAGCGGGCAATTGATCCATCGGATCAATTGCGTGCGGGATAGATCCCCCTCAGCGCGATATTGGTTTGCATGGCCAGAAACGGGCTCATGATCGAAAAGGGAATGCTGCTCCCCGCGACCCCGACCTGAACCGACCCTTGCGGCGTGAAGCTGCCACCCGTGATGTTAACGCCGCCCAGGTTCACCGGCGTGCCGGCAGTGCCCGCCGGAACGTAGATTTTTACCTGGGCAGGACCGGCATTCGCACAGTTCGACAGGAAGGAGCCATCCGCAGGCGTATTGACTTGCGTGGTGGTTTGACCGGTGAACGCCTGAAGCGAACCGCTAGCCGTTGTCTGCCCCGCTGTGCCGACGAAGGTCGCGCTATGGTTGTGCTGGGGCATGTTGGCGGTCGTCAGCGTCTCGGTTTCGGCGCCGCCGACTTCGCCTGGATCATAGGTCTGGCCGCTGGCCGTGCTCAGTCCGAGCCCCAGAAACGATCGACCTGCTGCATTAGGCAGGGCGAAGGTGCTCACGCCGTTGCCGCCGAAGGTGGTACCCAGCAGCGCGAACAAGGCGTTGTTCTGGCTAATGGCAATGATCTGGCCGTTACACGAAGCCCAGCCCGCCGGTGCAAAACTGAAGCCGGTGTGCATGATTTGGCCAATAAATGGATCCGACAAGGCATCATCCCCCAATCTTTATCATAACGACGCCGTATCAAAATATGATCTCGTCGATTTGCGAGTTAGATACGCGATCACGGCGATTCGCAAGCGCATTCTAGAAAGTCCGTTGCGCGGTAGAGAAGTATTGGCTTGGTGTACGGGTCCGGAGGCAACGCCCCGTCAGCGTCGAGTGCAGGCAGTTCGCTGCAGTGCGAAATAGGGGCGGAGGATGCACGATTATAGAAGGTTGTGTGGAATCATGATAATATAGAATTCACATTTTCTGCGTATCCATTCTCTGATAAAGCGAATCTTCTGTGAGAGTGTGGGCGCCCTACGGGGCAGCTGGGGGCATTGTACATGGTTTGGGGTATGGGGAGGGTGCAGTCCGCCTGTGGTCGGGTTGTCGATGCTGTTTTTGGCGAGACCCGCCACAGTGGCGCAGTGAAATTGCAGCGCACGACCGCGTGGCCTTCCTGGCTGGCGCATCGGCAACTTCGCGCAGCAGTCGCAGGCGGCATGTTCCTTTTCGCGCCGGCTCAGGCATTTGCCGCATCGGGTGGCTGCAATGAGATCAACACTTTCAGCCGTACCTACACGGTCAACACCAATGGCGATCCCGACTATAACTTCACGACGCAGCCGCTCACGAACGGGGAGACGGTTACCTATTCCTGGTCCGGCAACACGCAGGGTGCGCATGTCTTCGTAACCTATACGCAGAATAACAACACCACCTATGCGACGGACTCGCTAAAAGACTCTACCGCATCGAGCGGGAGCGGGTCTTTCACCTTCACCGGGACCAGCGCCGTTGATAATTTTCAGCTGGGGCTATCGAGCTACGACATCACGGGGAACGATACCAATCCCGTGCCCTTCGGAAGTGACCGGAGCGTCCAGATCACGGTAAGCTGCTCGTCGGGCACCACGCTCGGCGTCTCGATGAGCCACAGCGGCAACGCCGTGCAGGGCGGGTCGCTTGCCTATACGATCACGCCCAGCGTCTCGGGTGGCGCGACCACCACCGCACCGCTTACCGCCAGCTTCACGCTGCCGAGCGGCATGACCTATTCCAGCGCGTCCGGCTCGGGCTGGAGCTGCAGCGGGTCGGGCCAGTCGGGATCGTGCTCGCGGACGACCGCCTTCAGCGCGGGCTCCGGGCCGTCGATCACGTTGGCCGTCAATTTCGCCAGCAATGCGTCGAGTCCGCTCACCCCCTCGGTCCAGCTTTCGGGGGGCGGCGCATCGAACACCGCGAGCGCATCCGATTCCACTGTGGTGGTGGCCACCCCGACGGTAACCTCGATCGCACCGACGTCGGGATCGACGGCGGGCGGCACCAGCGTCGTGATCACCGGCACCAATCTCACCGGTGCGACCAGCGTCGTGTTCGGGGCGACCGCCGCGGCCGGCTATACCGTCAACAGCGCCACGCAGATCACCGCCACGTCGCCGGCGGGCACCGGCACGGTGGACGTTCGCGTCACCACCGCCGCCGGTACGAGCGCGACCAGCGCAGCCGACCAATTCACCTATGTCTCGGCACCCGTCGCATCTGCCTACACCGCCCCGGCGGTAGCCTATGGCGCGACGGGCGCGACCTTCAGTCTTGCCGGGCAGGTATCGAACAGCCCCACCAGCTTCGCGGTCGGATCGGCGACCACCGCCAATGGCGGCAGCGTCTCGATCAACAATGCGGGCCTCGTCACCTATTCGGCGCCGGCCGGATATCGCGGGAACGACAGCTTCACCTACACCGCCACCAACGGCGCCGGCACTTCGGCGCCGGCTACGGTGACGGTGCCGGTCAGCAATCCCACGCTTTCCGCCAGCCTGACCGGCAGCGGCACGCTCGGCGCGCCGCTGAGCGGCGTGCAGGTCGTCACTACCGGCGGCACCGCGCCCTATAGCTGCAGCACCACGCTCGCCTCCGGCGCGCTTCCCGCCGGCACCCAGCTCAACGCCAATTGCACGATCACCGGCACGCCGACGGCGAGCGGCACGTTCAGCTTCACCGCGAACGTGACGGACAGCTCGCTGCCCTCGGGCTTCACCCAGACGACCGGCAGCCTGTCGCTGGCCATCGCCTCGCCAACGCTGACGCTGTCGCCGTCGGGCGGGTCGCTTCCGGCCGCGACTGCCGGCACGAGCTATTCGCAAAGCTTCACTGCCGGTGGCGGCACCGTGCCCTACAGCTACGCCGTCACTGCCGGTACCCTGCCTGCAGGGCTGGTGCTTTCGGGAAGCACGGTTTCCGGCACGCCGAGCCAGACGGGTACGTTCAACTTCACGATCACCGCGACCGACAGCGCCTCGGCGGGCAGCGGTGGCCCCTATTCGGTGTCGACGAGCTACTCGATCAGCGTCGGCGCGCCGACCATCGCCTTGACCCCCACGACGCTGACCGGCGCGACCGCCGGAGTCGCGTACAGCCAGGCGATCACCGCGAGCGGCGGTGTCACGCCCTATAACTATTCGATCACCGCCGGGGCATTGCCTGCGGGCCTCACGCTCTCCAGCAGCGGAACACTGTCCGGTACGCCGAGCGCGGGGGGCACCTTCACCTTCACGGTCACCGCCACCGACAGCACGACCGGAACGGGGGCGCCCTTCACCGGCAGTCGCGCCTATTCCCTCACGGTCGCCGCGGCGACGATCACGATCACGCCCGCCAGTCTTTCGAACTGGCCTGCGGGAACGCCGTACAGCCAGACGCTGACCGCTTCGGGCGGCAACGGCACCTACACCTTCGCCGTCACCGCCGGCACATTGCCGCCGGGCTGGAGCCTGTCGTCCAGCGGCGTGCTTTCCGGCACGGCCACGGCGAGCAACATCTACAACTTCACGGTCACCGCGACCGACCAGTCGACCGGCACGGGCGCCCCCTATAGCGGTAGCCGCGCCTATTCGGCGACCGTCACGATTCCGTCCTTCACGCTCACCTCGCCGACCCTGTCGGGCCTGGTGGGTCAGGCCTATACCGGGAACTTCGTCGCGGGCGGCGGCACGGCACCCTATACCTACACCGTGTATGGCGGCACGCTGCCGCCAGGATTGAGCCTCGGCACCGACGGCACCTTGTCGGGCACGCTGACATCGACGGGCACGTTCAACTTCTCGGTCGTTGCCCGGGACACCACCGCGGGTACAGGCTCGCCCTATGGCATCGTGGACAATTTCGACTTCACCGTCAGCCCGGCCTCTGCGCCGACGGTGGGGGCGGTCAACGCCACCGTCGCCTACAACTCGTCGGCGAACGCGATCCCGCTTGCCCTTTCGGGATCGCCAGCGACCAGCGTGAGCGTGGCATCGCCGCCGGCGCACGGCACGGCAGCGGCCAGCGGCACCACCATCAGCTATACGCCGACGGCAGGCTATCACGGCGCGGACAGCTTCACCTATACCGCGACCAATTCGGCGGGAACCTCGGGCGCGGCGACGGTGACCATCACGGTGAGCCCGCCGACAGCGCCGACGGCCGCGAACCGCAGCGGCGTGGCGATCCCCTATAACAGCGGCGGGACCGCGATCGATCTCGCCGCGTCGATCTCCGGCGTCCACACGAGCATCGCCGTGGCAGCCGCGCCGGCGCATGGCACGACCAGCGTCGCGGGCGACGTGGTCACCTATACGCCGACCGCTGGCTACACGGGCGCGGACAGCTTCACCTACACGGCGACAGGTCCGGGCGGCACGTCGGCGCCGGGAACGGTAGACCTCATCGTGGCAGTGCCTGCCGCGCCCACGGTCGCCGATCGAAGCGGCATTGCGGTACCGATCGACGGCACCGGCACGGCGATCGATCTCAGCAGCGCGATCACCGGCGTGCACACCAGCATCGCGGTGGTGACCGCGCCGGCACACGGAACGACGAGCGTGGCGGGCGACGTGGTCACCTACACCCCGGCGGCCGGCTACTCGGGCACGGACAGCTTCACCTATACGGCGACTGGCCCGGGCGGTACCTCGGCGCCGGGAACGGTGACCGTCAACGTGACGACCCCGGCGGCACCGACCGTGGCGGACCGCAGTGGCGTGACGGTGGACTATAACAGCCCGGGCACGCCGATCGATCTCACCGCGTCGATCTCCGGCGTCTACGGCAGCATCGCCGTGGCGACCGCGCCGGCCCATGGCAGCACCAGCGTCTCCGGCAATGTGGTCACCTACATCCCGAACAGCGGCTTCTTCGGGCCGGACAGCTTCACGTACGCCGCCACCGGGCCGGGCGGAACCTCGGCGCCCGCCGCCGTGAACCTCACCGTGGCGACGCCGCCCCCGCCGGCGGCCGAGCCCGGCAACAGCGCGGTTCCTGCGGCCACGACGGCGCAACCGGGCAGCGCGTCCGAGATCGATCTGTCCGCGCTGGTGAACGGCAATTTCACCTCGATCGAGATCCAGACACCGCCGTCGCACGGCACGCTCGTGCTGCGAACCATCACCGCCTCTCCCGCCGGCGGCGGGGTGCGCCCGCTTGCGGTGACGACCGTCATGGCGGTCTACACGCCCGCGCTGAACTATGTCGGCCCGGACAGCTTCAGCTTCGTCGCGGTCGGGCCCGGCGGTCGGTCGGCACCTGCCGCCGTGACCATCCAGGTCGTCGGCAGCGTGCCGCAGGCACTGCCGAAGACCGCGGACACCGGCGACGGCCAGCGCGTGTCGGTCGACCTGACCGCTGGTGCCATCAATGGCCCATTCACCGGCGCCGCGGTGGTCGGCATGACGCCCGCGGACGCGGCGGTGACCCAGGTTGTCGCCGTCGGCTCCGGCGCAACCCAGGCCTATCGGCTCGACATCGTCCCTGCGGCGCGCTTCGGCGGCAAGATCGTCATCCAATATACGTTGAGCAACGCGTTCGGCACGTCGGCACCGGCGACGATCACCGTGACAGTGACGGCGCGGCCCGATCCGACCCTCGATCCCAACGTGCGCGGCCTCAGCGACGCACAGGCCGAAGCGGCGCGCCGCTTCGGGCGGGCGCAAGTGGCGAACTTCATGCGCCGTACCGAGCAACTGCATAACGGCGGTGGCTCGAGCAAGCCGCAAATGGGAGTCAGCCTGGCGTCGCGGGACCAGCGTCCGGTGATGCGCGACAACCCCGCGTTCGATGCGTACGCCGCGACGATCACCGAGCGCATGCGCATCTCGGGGGAGGATCCTGCGCTGGGCGCCTTCGTCCGGGGCAGACCATCCGCCCTGAATCGCGGTGGTCCGCTCGATACGGTTCCTGGGAACCCGCGGCGGGCGACCATGGCCGGTTCGGCGACCTACACCGCGCCTGCCGCGCCCTCGACGGCCCAGGGGAACGACGATGGCGATGGTGGTGACGGCACACGCCGCAAGGGCTCCGTGGCCCTGTGGAGCGGCGGCGCCATCGACATCGGCACCCAGGATGCAACCAGCGATCGTGCGAAGATTACCGCCACCACGTCCGGCCTCAGCACCGGCGCTGACCTAAAGTTGGCCGAAGGCATTCTGGTGGGCATCGGCGGCGGCTACAGCAACGATGTCAGCCTTATTGGCGGCAGCAAGGCACGAGTCCGCAGCGAAAGCACATTGGCTGTTGCCTATGCCAGCTTGATGCCTGTGGAGGGCGCCTTCGTCGACGGCATGGTGGGCTTTGGCGATCTGCGCTTCACCACCCGCCGGCTGGAAAGTACGACGAGCGCCATCGCGCTCGGCAATCGCGACGGCAACTTCACCCTTGGCGCACTGGCGCTCGGCATAGATCGGGAGGGCGGGCCGCTGCGTTGGTCGCTCTATGCGCGCGGGGAATTCCTCCGGGCTACTCTCGACGGTTATACGGAGAGCGGCGCCGGCCGCATGGACCTGCGGTTCGACAGTCGCAACGTCCGTTCGCTGACGGGCACGCTCGGCGCGCGGCTCGAAACGGAGCGGCGCTATGGCGGGGTGACAATGACGCCGCGGCTGCGCTTCGAGTGGAACCACGAACTCCAGGATGCGGCCGCGCAGCGGCTCGATTATGCCGACATCCCCGGCCAGGCGCTCTACAGCATCAGCACCTTCGGCTGGTCGCGCAATCAATATCAGCTCAGCCTTGGCACGCGCATGGTGCTGCCGCGCAACTGGACGGTCGATTTGGAAGGCGGCTTCCGCGGCGGCGGGCAGGAAACGGCGGGGACGTTACGCATTCTGGTCGGGAAGGAATTCTAACGCGGCGCGTCGGCCGCACCGGACTGCGCGTGGGAGACCAGGGCACGCCCATGACGGCGACGATCGACGAACGTTTCGCGCCGTCGGTCTGGGCGTGCCGGCCCATGCGATGTCGGCACTTCAGGCGAAGTGGATCTCGAACACGCTGGCGTGGCGTGTCGGCAGGCTGGCCGGGGGCGTGATCACCAGCGCCTGATCGGTCTGCTGGAAGTTGATCCTGCCGCGATGGCCGAGCAGTTTGACCGTGCGCACCTTGCGCCGCTCGTGCGGGTTGCCGCGGGCGAGCGACGTGATCGCCACCGGCCCCTTGGGCTCGCCGAGCGTGATCGCGTGGAGCGTCTCGCCCTTCGTCGTGAAGCGGATGTCCTGCGGGGTATAGGCGGCGCGCTCCTGGAAGGCGCCCTGCTTGGGCTTGGTGGGCCCCTCGCCGTAGATATGCCAGGGGCGGGTGCCGTGGATCGCGGGGGCGTTCACCGCCATCCAGGCGGCAAGCTCGGTCAGCAACTGGTCCGATTGCGGTGGCAGGCTGCCGTCGGCGCGGAGCACCACGTTGAGCAGCATGTTGCCGTTCTTGCTCACGATGTCGGCGAACATGGTGAGCACCTCGTCGGTCGACTTGTAGCGATCGCCCTCGTTGTAGAACCAGTCGCCGTTCGAGGTGTCGGTCTGCCAGGGGAGCGGATCGATGCCGTCGAGCACGCCGCGCTCGACATCCTGCACGCCCCAGGCCTTGTTGAACTCGCCCGAGCCGAGCGACTTGTGGTTGTACACCGCCTCCAGCTTGCCGCTGCGCGCGATGCTGCTGTTGTAGAGATGCGCGACCATCGACCGGCCGATCTCCCCGAACGGCACCCCGCCATCGGTGTAGAGCAGGTCGGGCTGGTAGTTGTCGACCAGGTCGCGGATGCGCGCGAACCAGTGGCGCTGGTATTCGGGGTTCTTGGTGTACCAGGTCTCGGGCCGGTTGAGGAACGGCTCGTCACGGTTGCCGTGATAGAGGTCGACGAAGCGCGGGTCGGCGCCGTCATAGGGCACGCCCATCTTGGGCCAGAACTGGTCGTAGAGCTGGTTCGGGTACCACCAGTTATAGCTGGCGCCGAGATGTTCGGACACGCCGAAGCGCAGGCCGCGGCGCCTGGCGGCGGCGCGCAGGCTCCCGACGATGTCGCGCTTGGGGCCCATCTGCACCGCATTCCAGCGGTGATGGCGCGAGTTCCACAAGTCGAAATTGTCGTGGTGGACGCCCATGGATACTATATACTTTGCGCCCGCAGCTTCGTATCGCGTCACCAGCGCCTCCGGATCGAACTTGTCCGCGGTCCAGAGGGGAAGGAGGTCCTTGTAGCCTTTTTCCGAAGGATGGCCGTAGGTTTTGAGGTGGTGTTCGTAATGGGGGTGGCCGGGCACGTACATCTCATGACCGTCATTTTGGAAGCGGAGCCGCACAGAACCTACACCAAAACTGAGGTCCGGTGTAATTGAAACTGATGATGCACCTGATGGGTGTGCCGCGAGCCGATCGACGACGATTGATCATGC